>JBKKAU010000322.1:0-8246 GCA_046714475.1 Thermoanaerobaculia bacterium | reverse complement strand
GCCTGGGGGGGTTTGTGGGGTTTCCACCCCCGCCCGTGGACTGAAGCGATAGAGAGCGCCAGGGCAGGGCGCCGCGCCGCCAGCGGGGCCAGCCCGCTCTCCAGCGCCTCGAACGCGTGACGTCCCGCGGTCCAGCTCACGGCCCGGCCGCGGCGCGCACGTGGGCGACGAGCCGGCCCACCGTGAGAGGCTCGTCTTCGAGCAGCTCGGCCGGTCTCGGGATGCCGAAGCGTTGCTCGCAATCGAGCAGCAGCTCGACCAGGGCGATCGAATCCAGCCCCAGCCCCCCCGATCCGAGCCGCAGGTCGTCCGGGAGCTCGGCTCGCCCCCCGGCGAGAGGCGCGCGCGAGCGCAGCAGCTCGCGCACGGTTTCCTCGATCAGCGTTTCGCTCAAGGCACGACCTCGGGCGCGACTTCTTCCCGGCGATAGGTATGCGCCTCGGGAGTGCCCCCGGGGAGGAAGAAGGCCACGACGAGGCTTACGGCGGCGATCCCCGCGAGCACCAGATAGATCGCCTGCAGGCCGTCGAGCAGGCCGGCGGTCAGGGTCGTCAGGGCTTCGGGCGAGGTCCTGGCCCGCAGGGCCGGGTCGAGCAGGGTATTCGGGTTGACCCCGGGGCCGACCCGCGCCTCCAGGCGGGAGTTGAGCAGCGCTCCCAGGGCCGCCACGCAGATCGCGCCGCCCATGGTGCGGAAGAACTGGACCGAGCTGGTCGCCACGCCGCGCAGTCTCCAGGGCACGGCGTTCTGCGGCCCCAGCATGTAAGGCATGGACGTGAAGCCGAGCCCGAAGCCGGTGATGAACATGGCGAGCCCGATCAGGGCGCGGCTGGTGTTGGCGTCGACCAGGGCGAGCGGCACCCCGCCGACGATCAGCATCACGGCGCCCATGATCGCCATCTTGCGGTAGCCGACCCGCAGCATGATCCGGCCGCCGAGCGTCGAGGAGATCGGCCAGCCGATCAGGATGGGGGTGAGCAGCTTGCCGGCGTCGGTGGCCGTGCCGCCCTGGACCCCTTGCGCGAACATCGGCACGTAGGCGGTCAGCGAGAAGAGCAGGATGCCCACGAGGGTGTTGCCGAAGCTGGAGACGGCGATCACCCGGTTCTTGAACAGGTCGAGCGGCAGCATCGGCTCCGGAGCGCGCCGTTCCTGCCAGAAGAAGACCGCGAGCGCCGCCAGCGACCCCGTGAACATCGCGATCGTCCGCGGATCGGTCCATCCCCAGGCGCCGGCTCCTTCGATCGTACCCAGAAGGAGCAGGGTGACGGCGGCCGTCAGGCTCACGGTGCCGAGGATGTCGAGCCCGTGCTGCCGGCGCTCGGTCGACTCGCGGAAGAAGAGCTGGAGCACCAGCGCCGAGGCGATGCCGAACGGGATGCAGAGGAAGAAGATCCAGCGCCATGACAGGGTGTCGGTGATCCAGCCGCCGAGCAGCGGCCCGGCGAGGCTGGCGACCGCCCAGACCCCTGAGAAGAGCCATTGGTAGCGGGCGCGCTCCTCCAGGGTGAAGATGTCGCCGGTCATGGTGAGGGCGACCGGCATGACGCCGCCGGCTCCGATCCCCTGGACGGCGCGGAAGAGGATGAGCTGCTCGATCGACTGGGACATGCCCGAGAGCGCCGAGCCGAGCATGAACAGCCCGACGGAGATCTGGTAGATGCGCTTGCGGCCATAGAGGTCCGCGAGCTTGCCGTAGAGAGGGACGGTGGTGGTCGAGGTGAGGAGGTAGGCGGAGAAGACCCAGCTATAGCGCTCGACGCCGCCCATCTCGCCGACGGCGGTGGGCACCGCCGCGGCGACCGCGGTCGCTTCGAGGGCCGCCAGGAACATCCCCAGCATCACCGAAGCGGTGACGAGCTGTCGTTCTCTTCCAGGCTGCACGGTGAGGTCTCGTCGTCGGATTCAAGGTTGGAGTATCATCGGACCATAACGAACTTGCCGCGCGCGAGCAGGGCTGCCGCCCCGCCGCGGGTGGCGGGGATGCTAGCATCGATTTCGTCATGGCATCCGACCCGAACCCCCAGAAGCTGACGTACGAGGACTACCTCCTGATCCCGGAGGACGGGAAGCGCCACGAGATCATCGATGGAGAGCACTTCGTGACACCGGCGCCGACGCTGAGGCACCAGCGGGTGGTCTTTCATCTGGGGCGTCGCCTCGGGAACTTTCTCGAGGAGAGAGGGCTTGGCGGCGAGGTGTTTTCCTCGCCTGTTGACGTGGTGCTATCCCGGACCGACGTCCTGCAGCCGGACGTGCTCTACATCTCCCGGGAGCGACTGGGAATCGCCACGGAGAAAAACCTGAACGGTCCGCCGGACCTGGTGGTCGAGGTGCTCTCCGACTCCACCCGCCGGCGGGACGAGGTGCTCAAGCTCCACCGCTACAGCGAGCTCGGGGTGCCGGAGTACTGGATGCTCGATCCGGTGCACAAGACCGCCAAGGTCTACCGCCAGGGAGAGGACGGCCTCCGCCTCATAGCTGAGCTGTCGGCCGAGGCGGGCAACGTGCTCGCCACGCCCCTCCTGCCCGGCCTCAGGATCCCGTTGCGCGCGCTGTTCGAGTAGGCCGGGCGCGCAGTACGGGTCGGTCGGGGTCAGCGACTGGATCGTCACCGTCGTGCCAACCGGCACGACGTACTCGCTCTCACCCCGAGGATTCTTGGAGCCCCAGTCCCAGGTATAGCCGAGCGCAGTCCAGGGATAGCTCTTCCGCGGCTGGTCCGGCAAGTAGGAGCCGGTCCAGTTGGAGCACATCCACTGCAGGTGAGCCTGGGTGACGTCGACGAACTCCCCCGAAACCTGCTCCTGGAGAGCGTTCGCCCACGGGCAGGAAGAGCCCTGGTCCACCGGGTTGGTGGTGAGGTCCACGACGCACTCGTGGTCGATGACCTCGGGGTCGGGGCAAGGGCGGAAGAAGTCCTCGGGATCGACCCACATCAGCACGACAGCGTCGTAGTCCGTATTCGGAGGCATTCCCAGCCGTTGAGCGAGACGGAGGGTGAGGGCCGGGCCCTGGAGCCCGGACTTCTGGCAGAACCTCTGGAGGAACGGCACGGCCGTGAGCCAGGTCTGGTGCGTCAAAGTCATCTCATAAGGCTGGCCGTTCGGGTTGTTATAGAAGGACGCCTTAGTCCAGGCCGCCATAAGGATCTTCTGCCCGCTTTCATCCCAGACCAGCCCCGGCGTATAGGTGAGGATCCCGACCAGATCGCGCGACACATGCCCCGGCACGGGGTATTTGGCGGCCTGGACCGCCTGTTCGTACTCCTTCCAGAGCCCTTCCATATCGAGGGGCGCTCCGGCTCGGGAACTAACGCAGCCGGTGGTGAGAGCCAGGAGAACAAGAGAAAAGACCGCGGACAGCCATCTGGGGTGGGACGGCATGGCGCCTCCTTGGCGGACGGCTGCGGGCCGTCGCGGGGGTCAGTTTGGATCCAATTGATGCCGAGATTCTTCCTGGAGCTGCACCCTGCCGTCAAGCCCGCCGGACGGATCGGCTAGACTCCGCCCGCGAGACCTCCTTTGGAAAGCTCATCCGCCATTCCCGCCCGGGGCGGCGCTTTGGCCAAGGCCCTCTTCGCCGTCGTGGTCTGGGGGGCGTCCTTCATCGCCACCAAGATGGCCGTCGCCGAGGTCTCGCCGGTCACGGTGGTCTGGCTGCGTTTCGCCATGGGGGTCGCGGTGCTTGGCGGGGTGGTCGCGGCGCGCCGGCAGCTCGCGGTCCCCTCGCGCTCCGACCTCGGCTACTTCGCGCTCCTCGGGTTCCTGGGGATCGCCTTTCACCAGTGGCTGCAGTCGAACGGACTGGTCACCTCGCAGGCCAGCACCACGGCCTGGATCGTCGCCTCGACGCCGGTCTTCATGGCGCTGCTCGGCTGGGCCATCCTCCGCGAGCGGGTGCGGGTGGCGACCGTGGCCGGTATCGCGCTCGCCGCGGCCGGGGTGGTGCTCGTGGTGTCGCGCGGAGACCTGTCGGCGATCGCGGCGGGACGTTTCGGCGCGCCGGGGGACCTGCTCATCCTCGCCAGCGCTCCCAACTGGGCGGTCTTCTCGGTGCTGTCGCGGAAGGGGCTCCAGCGCCACCCGTCGGCGGTCATGATGTTCTGGGTGATGACTTTGGGATGGCTGATGACTTCGGCGCTGTGGGTCGCCGGGCCTGGCCCCGCGGACGTCGCCCGCCTCTCGGCCCAGGGTTGGGGCGCCGTCCTGTTCCTCGGTATCGCCTGCTCCGGGCTGGCCTACGTCTTCTGGTACGACGCGTTGCGAGACCTGCCCGCTTCGCAGGTCGGGGCCTTCCTCTATATAGAGCCGCTGATCGCCGTGGCCGTGGCCGCGGCGCTCCTCGGCGAGCCCATCGTCCTCGCGACGCTCCTCGGTGGGCTCGCCATCCTGGCCGGGGTCTGGATGGTCAGCCTCCGGCCCGCCACCGGACAATAACCTCGGCAGGCGTATACTCCTCCGGAATTCCGCGGGAGAGACGCCGTATGAAACACCCTTCGATCCTCCGGGCCTTCGCCGCCCTCGCCGTGCTCTGGGCGCCGCCGGTTTTTGCCAGCCATACCCCGGGGCACACCGCTCCCCGTCAGGAGCTGCCTCCAGGCGACGGCAAGGTCTTCAACGTGCCGCACCAGGACCCGGGGATCGAGACGCTCGCCGCGCGCGAGCAGGCGGAGCGGGCCTCGGGCGACAAGTTCCAGGTCTTCCATGAGTTCCGCTTCACCGACCGGCAGCCGGAGAGCGGCATCACGTTCGTCCATAACATCGTCGACGACGCCGGCAAGCACTACAAGGCCGCCCACTACGACCACGGCAACGGCATCGTGGCCGCCGATGTCGACGGCGACGCGCGGATCGACCTCTACTTCGTCAACCAGCGGGGCAGCAGCGAGCTGTGGAGGAACGAAGGCGGCGGCAAATTCCGCAACATCACCGCCCAGGCCGGGGTGGGGCTGGCGGACCGCGTCGCGGTCTCGGCGGCGTTCGCCGATGTCGACAACGACGGCGACCCGGACCTCTACGTGACCACGGGCCGCATGGGCAACGTCCTGTTCGAAAACGACGGCAAGGGGCGTTTCAAGGACATCACCCGCCAGTCCGGGCTCGGCTATGTCGGCCACTCGTCGAGCGCGGTGTTCTTCGACTACGACAAGGACGGCCGGCTCGACCTGTTCCTGGTCAACGTCGGCAAGTACACCACCGAAGTGCGCGGCAAGGGCGGCTACTACGTCGCCTATGAGGACGCCTTCCAGGGCCACCTGTTCCCGGAGCGCACGGAGAAGAGCGTCCTTTACAGGAACCTCGGCGGCAACCGTTTCGCCGACGTCTCGGCGCAGGTCAATCTGCAGGACGGTGGATGGAGCGGCGACGCCACGGTCACCGACTTCAACCAGGACGGCTGGCCCGACCTCTACGTCCTCAACATGCAGGGGGACAACCACTATTACGAGAACCAGGGCGGGAAGACCTTTGTCGACAAAACGGCGCAGCTCTTCCCCAAAACCCCCTGGGGGGCCATGGGGGTCAAGTCGTTCGACTACGACAACGACGGCGACTTCGACCTCTTCGTCACCGACATGCACTCGGACATGGTCCAGGACGTCATCCCGCAGGACGAGAAGATCAAGTTCGTCTTCAAGGGGGCGGAGAGGTTCTTCGCCGAGCCGGAGAACAACATCTTCGGCAACGCCTTCTACAGGAACGACGGCAACGGCCCGTTCAGCGAGGTCTCGGTCCCGCTCGGGCTCGAGAACTACTGGCCCTGGGGTGTGAGCGTCGACGACGTGAACGCCGATGGCTGGGACGACATCCTGATCACCTCCAGCATGAACTTCCCGTACCGCTACGGCGTCAACTCGTTGATGCTCAACAACCGCGCCGAGGGGTTCCTCAACAGCGAGTTCCTGCTCGGCATCGAGCCGCGCCGGGAGGGCCGGACGCGCAAGCTCTGGTTCACGCTCGACTGCGACGGCGTGGACAAGGCGCACCGCGACTGCCAGGGCCGCAAGGGCCGCATCACGGTCAACGGCACGCTCGGCACCCGCTCGGCGGTGATCTTCGACCTGGACGACGACGGCGACCTGGACATCGTCACCAACGAGCTCCACTCCGAGCCCCAGGTCTTCGTCAGCGACCTGGCGCAGAAGCGGCCGGTCCGTTTTCTCAAGGTCCGCCTGGCCGGTAAAGAGTCGAACCGCGACGGCCTCGGCGCCGTGGTCAAGGTACGGACGGGCGGCCGGGTCCTGACCAAGAGGATGGATGGCGCTTCGGGATACCTTTCGCACAGCGTCCTGCCGCTGTACTTCGGGCTGGGTGACGCCGCCGCGGCCGACCGCGTCGAGGTGCGCTGGCCGTCGGGAAAGACCCAGGTTCTCGAAGGGCCGATCGCGGCGGGGAAGACCCTGGAGATCGCCGAGGGGCAGTGATACGACGTCTTTTCCTGCTGTTCCTGGTCCTTGGGATTGGGGAGCCCTTGAGGGCTGCCGACCTCTTCGTCGAGCGCGCCCGCGAGGTCGGCATCGACTTCACCCATGTCAACGGCATGACCGGCCAGTGGTACATGCCCGAGATCATGGGCGCGGGTGCGGCCATCTTCGACTTCGACAACGACGGCGACTTGGACGCCTTCCTGGTCCAAGGCGGGCCGTTCGGCCCCCAGGCTCAGCGTCCCGGTGGTCTCAATCATCGCTTGTACCGCAATGAGCTCATTGGCAAGGGGGAGCTTCGCTTCACCGACGTGACCGCCGGGTCGGGCATCACCCTCGGCGATTACGGCATGGGGGCCGCGGCCGGCGATTTTGACAACGACGGCTGGACCGATCTCTACGTCACCGCTCTGGGCTCGAACCAGCTCTGGCGCAACAACGGCCCGGACCCTTCGGGGCGGGTCACGTTTACGGACGTCACCCGCAAGGCCGGGGCCGACGACCCGCGCTGGAGCGTGCCCGCCGCGTTTTTGGATTTCGACCGGGACGGCTGGCTCGACCTCTACGTCGGCAACTACCTCAACTTCTCGTTCGCCACCCACAAGCCCTGTAAGACCGCGGCCGGCGCCCCCGACTACTGCGGGCCGGTGCCCTCCGACGCCGTGCCGGACAGGCTGCTGCGCAACCGGGGGGACGGCACGTTCGAGGACGTGACGCAGAAGGCGGGCGTCGCAGCCGAGTACGGCCCGGCCTTGGGGGTGAGCACGGCCGACGTCAACGGCGACGGCTGGATCGACGTCTACGTGGCGAACGACGAGACGCCGAACCTGCTCTGGCTCAACCAGAAGAACGGCACGTTCAAGAACGACGCCCTGCTCTCCGGCAGCGCCGTGAGCGGCGAGGGGAAGCCCCAGGCCAGCATGGGGGTCGACGCCGGAGACTATGACGCCGACGGCGACGAGGACTTGGTGATGGACAACTTGACGGGGGAGGGCAACACCCTCTACCGCAACGACGGGACCGGAATGTTCGAGGACGTCTCCCGAGCCAGCGGCATCCAGACCCCCTCCTGGCCGTTTACCGGGTTCGGCGCCGCCTGGATCGACTACGACAACGACTCGCGGCTCGACCTGCTGACGGTCAACGGCGCGGTCAAGGTGATCGAGGAGCAGGTCCGGGCCAAGGACCCGCTGCCGCTCAAGCAGACCAAGCAGCTCTTCCGCAACCTGGGCAACGGCCGTTTCGAGGAGGTCACGAAGCAGGCCGGGCCGGCCTTCGCGGTCCCCGAGGTCAGCCGCGGCGCCACCTTCGGCGACGTGGACAACGACGGCGACACCGACGTGCTGGTGGCGAACAACAACGGCCCGGCGCGCCTGCTGATCAATCAGGCGGTCGGCACGAAGTGGCTCGGTCTGCGGTTGGTCACCGGCAAGCGGGACGCCCTGGGGGCGCGGGTGACGCTGGAGCGGCCCGGAGCCCCGGCCCTCTGGCGGCGGGCGCGTGCGGACGGCAGCTACGCCTCGGCGAACGATCCGCGGGTGCTGTTCGGCCTCGGGGATAAGACTGAGGTGGGGAAGGTGACGGTGCGCTGGCCGAGCGGCCGGGTCGAGGAGTGGAAGGGGATCGTAGCCGGCGCCTACACCACGCTGCGGGAGGGGGAAGGGACGGCGGTCCCGTGAGAAGCGTGTTGTTCCCGTTTCTGTGTAGGGGCGGGGCTTGTCCCCGCCCGGGTGGGGTCAAGGCCCACCCCTACAAATACATGTTGCAGCTACTTCTTTCCACCACACACCCTGCAGCCCAACTCCACCCGGTCCCCGAGCCC
>JBKKAU010000321.1:0-14688 GCA_046714475.1 Thermoanaerobaculia bacterium | reverse complement strand
GGACCTGGTGGTGCGCACGTTCGAGCGGCGGTTCTTCGGCCCGCCGCTCTCCCGCCACGAGGAGCTGTCGCTGAGCACGCCGCCGCGGACCGTGAACGTCCGTCCGCTGCCGCCGGCGCCGGCGCGGTTCGGCGGCGCCGTCGGCCAGCTGTCTCTCGCCGCGCGCCTGGAGCCGGCCGAGATCCGCCTGGGCGAGGCCGCGACGCTCACCGTCACGCTGAACGGCGCGGGGAACCTCCAGGGGGTCGAGGCGCCGCGGATCACGGTCCCCGCCGGGCTCGAGCTCCTCCCGCCGCAGCAGGCGGGGGACGAGGAGATCCAGGGGACACGCGTGCACGGCAGCCGCACCTGGAGCTTCCCCGTGGTGCCGCGGCGGCCGGGCCGGCATACCCTGGAGGTCCCCGCGGTCTCCTACTTCGACCCGCGGAGCGGCCGGTACCAGATGGCGGCGGCCTCGCCGGTCGCCTTCACGGCCCTGCCGCGGAACCCGTTGCCGGGGGGTGGAGAGCTGCACGGCGTTCGCGGCGCCGCCTTTGCCGCGCAGAAGGGGACCGACCGCTGGACCTCCCTGCTCCCCTGGCTCTTCGCCCTCCCCTGGGCGCTGGCGCTCGTCCTCACCCTGGCCCGGAAGCGCTCCGCCGACCGCACCGCGCAACCCCGGAGCGATGTCTCAGACAGGGGCGCGGCATGGAAACGGCTGGAGCGGCGGTTGGCGGAGATTGCGACCGAGACGCGCCCGCGGCAGGCGGCGGCGCGGATCGAGGAGGCGTGGCGCGAGTTCCTGGCGGAGCGCTGGGCCGTCGCCGCGGAAGCCCCTTCGGCCCGCTGGGGCGACATGCTGACGGAGCGCGGAGCGGACCGCGAGGCCGCCAGCGAGCTGGCCGCCCTGATCGGCGACCTCCACTACCTGCGCTACGCTCCCCAGCTGTGCTCGATCGACGCGTTGCGGGACGAGGCGCTCGACCGCTCCCGACGGCTGCTGCGGCGCCTGCGATGACCCGCGGGCTCCTCCTGGCCCTCCTCCTCGGTCTCTTTACGGGGTCCGTCCAAGCCGACCCCTACACCTCCCTGCTGGAGGGCAACCGCCGTTTCCGCGCCGGCGACCTCGAAGGGGCGATGCAGTCTTATGTCGAGGGCTACCGGATCTCCGACCCGGACCCCATCCTCGCCTACAACCTGGGCGTCACGGCCCACCGGCTGGAACGCCTGCCGGAGGCGGTCCTCTGGTACCGGCGGGCGTCGGCCACGTCGGGGGACGATCCGTGGATCGCGCACAACCTGGAGATCGCCCGGGCTTCGCTCGCCGCGCCGGAACGGGCAGCGCCGTCCTGGGCTCCCTGGATCGAGCGCCGCCGCCAGCTCGTCGGTCTGGGGATCGTCCTCGCCTGGGCCGTCCCCCTGCTGCTCCTCCTGAGGCCTTCAGGACCGCGGCGCTGGAGCCTGCTCACGGCGGCCGCGCTGTCGTGCCTGGCCTTCGCGGCGGGATCGCTCGCCGGACGCATCGGCCCGCGAGCGGCCGTGCTCCTCGAAGACTGCGCCGGGAGCCTGGTGGCCGGCTCCGAGGTCTGGGTCGTCCCGCGGGACGGCGAGAGCTGGCGGGTCCTGGGCTCTCCCGAGGGCCCCGAATGCCCGGCGCGAGCCATCGGTCTGATCAAACCCTGACCCATGACTTTCCGCCTCGGCGGAACTCTGGTATCGTTTTCCCTGCCGACCCTTGAGCAAGTGCGTTGCTGGGAGCCGTCTCCGATGGGTATACACATCTTCACAGGTAGAGCAAAGCACCCAGAGCCGGGGGAAGGGGCCGTATGAGCGATCCTCTCCGTCAGACCGACGGGCCGGAGGAGGGGCTTGACGTGATCGCCGATTTCAGCTGCCTCGACCCCGTGCAACTGGAGCGCTTCCTCGAGCGGCGGCGGGCCAATCCCACGTTCCCCCTGGAGCTCAGCCTGGCGGAGAACCTGATGGAGGTGCTGCGCCGCGCCAACGGCTTCGTGCCGTCCGCGGCCGGGTCGATCCTGCTCGACAACCCCTCGGACAAGCACGACGAGCGGCGCCGCAACATGCTGACCTTCATCGCCGCTTTCGGCGAGAAGGCCTCCGAGCTGATCGGCAAGGTCATCCCCGCCGACCACGGGATCGCCGGCCGGGTCTATCTGACCGGTGAGACGTACGTGACGCCGAACGCCCCCGGCGACCGCTTCTTCTATCGCGGCATGGACGAGCAGACGCGGTACCAGACGCATTCGCTGATCGCCATCCCGATCCGCATCGAGCATGAGGTCTGCGGCGTCCTGGAGCTGATCAACCGCAAGGACGCCTCCGGGTACAGCCGGGAAGACCAGAACCTGCTCGAGATCTTCGCCGGCTACATCTCGATCTCGATCCAGAACGTGCTCGACGGCCGTCAGGCCCAGGAGATCGCCAAACGCGACAACCTGACCGGGCTGTTCAACGACCGCTACCTCCACATCGCCCTGGCGGAGGCGATCCGCCGCTGTCAGGCCGAGAAGCTCGATCTGGGTGTGCTCTTCCTCGACCTCGACTTCTTCAAGCGGGTCAACGACACCCATGGCCACCTCGCCGGCAGCCAGGTGCTGCGCGAGGTCGGCCACCTGCTGCGCCAGAAGGTCAAGGGCGTCGGCGGCATCCCGGCGCGCTACGGCGGCGACGAGTTCGTCGTCCTGCTGCCGGGGTTCGACGTCGAGGAAGCCGTCGACCTGGCCGAGGAGATCCGCGCCGAAGTGGTGGACACGACCTTCAGCGCCCTGCCGGGCGAGATCCAGCCGGAGCCCCTCTACCTCAAGGGGCTGACCTGCTCGATCGGCGTCGCCACCTTGAAGCGCCACTTGGCGGACGACCTGCCGCTCGATCAGTGCAAGAGCAAGCTGCTGCGGCTCGCCGACACCGCGATGTACATCGCCAAGGAGACCGGGCGCAACCGCACGGCCATGGCCGGCGAGCCCGTGCGGCGCCGCCCGGTGCCCGCGACCCCCTCGCGTTGACCCTCCGCGAGAGCGGATGCTAGGATCGGTTCACCCCTGACGGGAGAAGCACCCTTGAGAACTCAAGGCGCCGGAGCGCAGGCGCCAGACCCAGGAGAGCATCGATGAGCACCCTTTTCGAGACCACCGCCCGGATTGCGCCCGACGAGGTCTTCCCTCGGCTGCAAAGACACATCCTGGCGGACGGTTTCGAGCTGGTGATGGACCTGGAGCGGAGCCACGGCGCCTTCATTCACGACAGCCTGCGCGGCCGCGAGATCCTCGACCTGTTCGCGTGCATCTCCACCTTCGCCCTGGGCTACAACCATCCCAAGATCACCACGCCGGAGTTCAAGGAGCGGATCCTCCCCGCGGCGCTCAACAAGCCCGCCAACCCCGACACCTACACCCCCGAGATGGCGGAGTTCGTCGAGGCCTTCAGCCGCACGCTGCCCGACGCGCTGTCGCATCATCTGTTCTTCATCGAGGGGGGCGCGCTCGCCGTCGAAAACGCCCTCAAGACCGCGTTCGACTGGAAGGTGCGCAAGAACCTGGCCGCCGGCAAGGGTGAAAAGGGTCACCAGGTCATCCATTTCCGACAGGCCTTTCATGGCCGCAGCGGCTACACCCTCTCGCTCACCAACCCGGCCGACACCCGCAAGACTCAGTACTTCCCGCAGTTCCAGTGGCCGCGGATCACCAACCCCAAGCTCTCCTTCCCGGTGACCGAGGAGGTGCTGCAGCGGGTGGCCGAGGCCGAGCGGCAGGCCCTGAACGAAATCGAGCGGGCGCTGGACGCGCACCAGGACGACATTGCCGCCTTGATCATCGAGCCGATCCAGGGCGAAGGGGGCGACAACCACTTCCGGGGCGAGTTCCTGCGCGAGCTGCGGCGCCTGGCCGACGAGCACGAGTTCCTCCTCATCTTCGACGAGATCCAGACCGGCTTTGGCACCACCGGCCGCTGGTGGTGCTTCGAGCACTTCGACGTCGTGCCGGACGTCCTGGTTTTCGGCAAGAAGACCCAGGTCTGCGGTATCGCCGTCACGCGCCGGATCGACGACGTGAGGTCGGTTTTCCACGAGCCCAGCCGGATCAACTCCACCTGGGGCGGCAACCTGGTCGACATGGTGCGCTGCCAGCGCATCATCGAGATCATCGAGGAGGACGACCTCCTTGCCAACGCCGAGCGGATCGGCCGCCATCTCCTCGAAGGCGTACGGCGCTTCGAGACCCTCTTCCCCGGCAAAGTCACCAACGCCCGCGGACGAGGGCTCTTTGTCGCTTTCGACGTCCCGGACAAAGAGACCCGTGAAAAGGCCCTGGCCGCCATCTTCGACCAGGACACTCTCGCCATCCCCTCGGGCGTCCACTCGATCCGCTTCCGACCGGCCTTGACCCTCCAGCCCGAAGAGGCGGACGAGGCCCTGCGCCGGATCGAGAAGGGCTTGCGCACCGTCCTCTAGTCCCCTTCCGGCGGCCTTACGCCGGCTCAATTTTGCAACGTCGTCACGCGGCAGGGAGAGACCGCTGTGGAAAACTTGTACTCCCCGTTCGCCGAGGGTATGGCAAAGCCGCCTCCCCCATCCTTCGATATTTTTCAACTCTCTCATTCCAAATAGTTTACCGACACTGCACAAAAATCTGTTCAAAGTGGACCAAGTGGCTGTTCTACCGGCTTTTTAGCCTCTCTCAGGGGGTCTTTCCCACAAGGTTTTCCACAGACGTTGTGGAGATCCCGTGACCGCTCAGCGACTGCGCAGTGACCGCCAAGGACTCAACCGGAAACGAACCTGTGACAAAAGTCGAGGCCTGGCAGATCGGCAGAGGGCAGAAGGGGTGCGGGGGGAATCCGCGATGGCTCCCCGGTGACGGTGACGAGTGACCATATCAGCGGCCAAGGCCGGCGCCGGAAGGCATGGAGGGAGAGCGAAAGAGAAGGAGTCGTGTCGATCTCCAGTCCCAGATCCCTGAGAGGACCCTGATGCCCCCTTGGCACAGAGGCGATCAGCGCCTCCCCCCACTCCGGTTCCACTCCCGGCCAGACCCGCACCTCCTCGAGCGTGCGGGTCAAGAGGTCTGGAAAGTCTTCCCAGGCCGCCGCGGTGATCAGCCGGGGCTCCACGAGCAGGGCATGGGCGCCGTGGCGAGGCGCGCCCTCGGCCGAGGGGTTGATGAGCATCAGGTAGAAAGGAGAGAGGCCGTCGAGAGGATCGAGGGCGCAGGCCCTGGCGAGCGCCTGGTCAGCCCAGGCACGGCCTGTGGAATCCCCCAGAACGCCTGCAACAAACCAGAGCGGCGCGACGGCCCGGCCGTCCTCCGCGGCGGCCAGAGCGGCTTGCGCATTCTTGTCCTGTAGAGCAAGGCGCATCCGGTAGAGCGGGAACGCAGGGTCGAGTTGGACCGCCCGGGTCAGCTCCATCCGCACGCGGTCCCACCTTCTGGCCACCGAAGCCTCGAGAGCCCGGTCGTAGTGCCACAAGGCCAGCCCTATGGGCAACAGAACCAGGCCCGCGACTACGGCATAGACCCGTGTGGGCATGGAGCTCCGCGCCGGCTGCTGAAGCGTGGCTCCAGCCGCGACCGCCAGAGCGACTGGCAGAGCGGTGACGCTCAAAGCCCCGCTTCCCAGAAAGGCGACGCCGGCGCCGGCCAGCCCGATCAGACCCGCCGCGATCGGTAGGGGATCTGGAGAGCGGCGCAGATCGCCGAGCCGCCGCCAGAAGAAGAGGACGACCATGGACAGAGCGAGCAGCAGCCCGGTCACCCCGGTTTCGTAGGCGATGTGGAGCGGGAGCGAGTGGAGCTCCCCTACCACCTCCCGGGCGGGCGTCACCCCCGGGACCGGGTCGAGAAACGCCGCGGCCGTCCAGGCGGTGGAGCCCGGTCCCCATCCCAGGACCGGCCGCTCCCGCAGCCCCTCCCAGGCGGCCTCGTAGTAGACGGCCCGGGCGCGGGTCGAGAGATCCTCCCCCGCGGAGATCCGCGACAGCCGCGGGACCTGGACCGCGATCCCGGCGAGCGCCACGAGTCCCAGGGAGGCCACCACCCAGCGCCGCCGTCTCGCAGATCCCGAAACAGCCAGAGCGAGGCCGGCTTCGGCGACCAGGGCCGTCGTTCCCAGCAACGAACGGCTGGCCAGGACCGCCACGGCGCCGAGCGCTCCCGCGCTCCATCCCAAGATACGCCAGCCCACCCGCTCCCGCGCCGGCACCATCGCGAGCGGCAGCAGGACCACCAGCCAGGTCGCGAGCAGGTTGTGATGCCCGAGGGGCATCGCCGCCCTTGGTCCCCGCACCCCTGCGTCGATCAGCGCCCAGAGAGAGACGGCGGCGACTACCGCAGAGACCGCTCGCAACCCCTGGCGACGGTCCGCCTCACCCCCCCAGCAGCGTGCGACGGCTCCGGGCAACAGGAGAAAGGCGGGGAGAAGCAGGACGCCGACCTTGCCGGCCCGGCCGACGGGCGACGCCCAGCCACTCGCGGCGACCGCGACCCAGAGGGCCGGCGGCAGGAAGCGCCCCGCGGCCCCGAGGCGCAGAGGGTCTTTCCAGTCCGTGCCGGCCCAGAGCAGGATCCCCAGCACAGCCGCGCAGGCGACCGTCCAGCCCGGGAACGTCGCCCCCTGCTCGAAGGTCCCGCACCAGAGCCCGAACAGGGCCAGGAGCAGGGCGGGCAGGAAGCGGGCCATCCGGCCATTGTAGGTCCCTGGTGATATCCTTGGAGCCTTCCGCAAGAACCCCCATTCCAGGAGAGATCCCGAGATGACCGTCGATACCGAAAGCAGCGTTTCCAGAATCCTCGACGCCCTAGGGCTGGAGGACGAGAACCCGGGGGCCTTTCACGGCAGCTGGCTCCGCACCTCGGGCGAACGGATCGTGTCCGTCAACCCCGCCACCGGCGAGCCGATCGCGGCGGCGCGGATGGCCACGGACGAAGAGTATGAGAAGGTGGCCGCCGTCACGGTGGAGGCCTTCGATGAATGGCGGACCTGGACCGCGCCGCGCCGGGGCGAGGTCGTCCGCCAGCTCGGCGACGAGCTGCGGCGCCACAAGGACGACCTCGGCCGGCTGGTGACGCTGGAGGTCGGCAAGGTCCTCTCCGAAGGGCTCGGCGAGGTGCAGGAGATGATCGACATGGCCGACCTGGCCGTCGGCATGTCGCGCCAGCTCTACGGCCTCAGCATGCATTCGGAGCGCCCGCGGCACCGGATGTACGAGCAGTGGCACCCGATCGGGCCGGTCGGCATCATCACGGCGTTCAACTTTCCCGTCGCGGTCTGGGCCTGGAACGCCATGGTGGCCGCGGTCTGCGGCGACTCCATGATCTGGAAGCCCGCGCACCAGGCGCCGCTCACCGCAATCGCCGTCACCCGCATAGCGCAACGGGTGCTCGAAGCCAACTCCGCGCCGCCGATCTTCAACCTGGTCCTCGGCGGCCGGACCGGCATCAGCGAGCGCCTGGTCGCCGACCGCCGGTTCCCGCTGATCTCGGCGACCGGCTCGACCCGCATGGGCCGCGAGGTGGGCAAGGTGGTGGCCGGCCGGCTCGGGCGCGTGCTCCTCGAGCTCGGCGGCAACAACGGCATCGTCGTCATGGACGACGCCGACCTCGACCTGGCCCTGCGCGCCGTGCTCTTCGGCGCCGTCGGCACCGCCGGCCAGCGCTGCACGACGACCCGCCGCCTCTTCCTTCAGAAAGGCATCGCGGCAGAGATGAAGCGCCGGTTGCTGCAGGCCTATCCTTCGATCCCCATCGGCGACCCGCTGGAGTCGGGCGTGCTCATGGGACCGCTCATCGACGAGCCCGCAGTCGACAACATGATGAAGGCGCTGGACCGGATCCAGGCCGAGGGGGGCAAGGTCCTCTACGGCGGCGGCAAGGTCGACCGGCCCGGCTTCTTCGTCGAGCCGACGATCGTCGAGGCCCAGGGGGACCTGGCGATCACCTGCGAGGAGACGTTCGCCCCGATCCTCTACGTCATGGAGTTCGACGACCTGGACGAGGCGATCCGGCGGCACAACGCGGTGCCCCAGGGGCTCTCCTCGGCGATCTTCACGCTGAACCTCCGCACCGCCGAGCGGTTCCTCGCCGCGACCGGCAGCGACTGCGGTATCGCCAACGTCAACATCGGCACCTCGGGCGCCGAGATCGGCGGCGCCTTCGGCGGCGAAAAGGAGACCGGCGGCGGGCGCGAGGCCGGTTCCGACTCCTGGAAGGCCTACATGCGCCGCCAGACCTGCACCCTGAACTGGGGGACCGAGCTGCCCCTGGCGCAGGGGGTCGAGTTCAAGGTCGCGCCGTAGACTCAGATCTCCATCGCCGCGAGCACGTCTTCGTCGATTTCATCGGCGGTGTGCTCGCGGCGTCCCGTCCACCAGGTCACGGCGAACAACACAACAAAGGACGCGGCTAGAGAGACCGCAGTAGGAAGGGCTCCGTGCGCGAAGACCGGCTTCGGCAGCCCCGGGAAGAAGGTCTGCCGGTCCAGGAACTCGAGGAGCAGGTTGAGCCCCGCGCCGGTCGCGATAGAGGCCGTCGCCGCCGCCGCGGTCACCCGCCGCCAGTTGAGCCCCACCGCCAGCGCCGGCGCCAGGGCCGCGCCGAACGTGCCGAAGGCGAAGGTGCCGAGCAAGGCGATGAGGTCGTCGTAGACATAGGCGAGCAGCGCCGCCCCGCAGGTCACGACGACCGTGGCGACCCTCCCCCACCACAGCTCGTCACGGACCCGCCGCCCGAACGCCTTGGGGAGGTCCCGCACCAGGACGGCCGAGCCGATGTTCATGAAAGAGTCCGCCGTCGACATGATGGCGGCCAGGATCCCGGCGATCGCCAGCCCGGAGACGAGCTCCGGGGTGAAGTGGAGCAGGAACATCGGCGCCGCGTCGTCTGGCCGCTCCAGGGGCGGGAGCCTCCCCTGCGCCACCAATGCCGGCACCGCGATCCCGATCCCGAACCAGATCAGAAGGCAGAGGATCTGGGAGAGGCCCAGAGTGAGCGGCAGCCAGCGGAGCTTCCGCGGGTCGCGCAGCATGAAGAACTTGTGGAGCATGTGCGGCTGGCCGAGCACCCCGATCCCGAAGACGAAGAAGAAGCTCAGGGCGGTCAGCACCGGCGTCTGTCCGAACGGCTCCAGGAACTGCCGCCCAAACCGCTCCGAGCCGGAGATGCTCGCGGCGATCCTCTCCAGCCCGCCGCCGGCCGACATGGCATAGAAGAAGACCAGGCCGGCCGCCAGCATCATCAGGATCCCCTGGAGCACGTCGGTATAGACCCCCGCGACCATCCCCCCCGCCACGCTGTAGAAAAGGAGGACGGCGAGGCCGATCCCGATCGCCAGGGGGAGGCTCCACTCCCCCGCCAGCTCGCGCAGCCCGAGGATCGGTTCGAGGAGGCGGCCCAGCGCCAGGAGCTGGGCCCCCAGGTAGCTCACGGTGCCGATCAGGACCGCCGCCGCGGCCGTCCCCGAGGCGAGCCGGCTGCGGTAGCGGCAGAGGACGACGTCGGACAGAGTGTAGACCTCGCGCACCTCGGCGAGCAGCCGCAGCCGCTTGGCGAGGGTCCAGCCCAGCAAGGCGGAGGTAAAGCCGATCGGCACATTGATGAAGAGGGAGGTGAGTCCGATGCGATAGGTCAGCCCGGGCCCGCCGAGGAAGACGAAGCCGCTGAACGCGGCGGCCATGGTGGCGAGCGCCGTGACCCACAGGCCCAGGGACTGCCCAGCCACCCAGAAGTCGCGGGCGTTCCGGGTACGGCGCATCGACCAGGCGCCGATCCCAAGGACACCCGCCATGTAGACGAGGACTACGACGAGGACGAGCGGGCGCTCGAACAGAGGCACTCAGGCCTCCCTGTCCGCACGCAGCTTGCGAAGGCGTTCCAGGTCTTCGGAGCGCAGCCCCAGGCGGTCGAAACCGGCGATGTAGATCCAGCAGGCAAGCGCGAACGGCACCGGCACCATGACGAAGAGCATGACCGCCGTGCCGAGAGGGAGGGCGCCCAGGTTTCCACCCCCCCGCACGACCAGGAGGAGCGACCAGCTCCCGGCGAGCACCAGCCAGAGCGCCAAGAGAGGCCAGCGCACCCAGCCCAAACGGCCGCGCGCCGTTCCCAGGGCCATCAAGGCCACCGGGAACGTCGTCGCGGCGAACGCCATGATCCAGGGAGACCAGGCGGCGTCCAGGCAGGACGCCACCAGGGCGGCCAGCGCCGAAAGCGCCAGCAGGCCAAGCGCGGGACGGCCGGCCAGGAAGACTACCTCGGAGCCGGCGGCGGCGCAGCCTGGGGAGCCGGCCGGATCGCCTTCATCGCCAGGGCGATCATCGAGGACACGTCGCTCAGGTTGGCCGGTACGACGAGGGTGTTCCCCTTCTGCGCCAGATGGCCGAACTGCGTCACGTACTGCTCGGCGACCCGGAGCTGCACGGCTTCGAAGCCGCCGGGCGAACGGATCGCGTCCGCCACCAGGCGGATGCCTTCGGCGGTCGCCCGCGCGACGGAGAGGATGGCGGCGGCCTCGCCTTCGGCCTCGTTGATCTGCTGCTGCTTCTTGGCCTCGGACGCCTTGATGACCTGCTGCTTGTCGCCCTCGGCGGTATTGATCGCGGAGTCGCGGTGGCCTTCCGAGGTCAGGACCGTCGCCCGCTTCTCGCGCTCGGCCCGCATCTGCTTCTCCATGGCGGCCAGCACGTCCTGGGGCGGCGTGATGTTCTTGATCTCGTAGCGGAGCACCTTGACGCCCCAGGCCTCCGAGGCCTTGTCCAGCTCTCCCACCACGGAGGTGTTGAAGTTGGTCCGCTCCTCGAAGGTGCGGTCGAGCTCGATCTTGCCGATCTCGCTGCGCAGCGTGGTCTGGGCGAGTTGCGAGATGGCGAACCGGTAGTCCGCGATGCCGTAAGAGGCGCGTTGCGGGTCGAGGACTTTGAGATAGAGCACCCCGTCGACCCCCACCTGGACGTTGTCGCGGGTGATGCAGATCTGTTCCGGGATGTCGACCGCCAGCTCTTTGAGCGAATGCCGGTAGCGGATGACGTCGAGGAAGGGGATGAGCACGTGGAAGCCCGCCCCTATAGTGCCGCTGTACTTGCCCAGCCGCTCGACCACGTAGGCGTTCTGCTGCGGTACGACCACGGCGGTCTTGATCAGAACGATGAAGACCACCACCGCCAGCACCAGGATCACGAACAGCTCCATCATCGGCCTCCTTTCACCTATGGGACGAGGTCCCCGCGTTTCCGGCCGCTCACCCAGAGCTGCAACCCCTGGACGAGCTCCACCGTGCAGCGCTGCCCCCGGACGATCGGCTCGGAACCGGCGTTGCGCGCGCTCCAGGCAGTGCCCCGCATCTCGACCTTGCCGATCTCCTCGGGATCGATGTCCTCCAGGGCCACGGCGGTCTGGCCAACCAGGTTGTCGATATCGCGGGGATCGCTCTTGATCTTGAACTTGCCGATCAGCGGCCGCCGCAGGAGCAGCACCAGGGCGACCGAGAGCGCGATGAACATCAGCCACTCCAGCCAGGCCGGCCCGCCGCCGATGAAGGCGAACAGCCCGACGATCAGGGCCGCGGCGCCCGCGAAGAGCAGGAAGAACGTGCCCAGCAGGAGCTCCAGGCCCAGGAAGACCAGACCTAGAAGTATCCACGCCCACCAAGGCATCTCGATCATCCCTTTCGGCTATCCGATCCCTTAGAAAGTATCACAGCCCGGGTCGGGTATGATCCCGGCATGTCCACGCCCCGCATCCAGATCCTGGTCTGCACCAACGAGCGCTCACCCGACGTGGCCAAGCCGAGCTGCGCCCCGCGCGGCGCGGTCGCGGTCTACCACCGCTTCAAGGACCGGGTGAAGGAGATGGGTATCCGCGACCGGGTGATGGTCACCCGCACCGGCTGCCTCAAGCACTGCAGCCAGGGGGTGACCGTCGCGGTCTGGCCCTACAACCTCTGGTATCGCGAAGTGACGCTGGACGACGTGGAGGAGATCCTCCGCCTCACCGTCCTGGAAGAGGGCCGGGAGGTCGAGCGGCTGCGGATGCCCGATATTCCGTGGGAGTAGGCTCTACCCCATCCTATCCCATTTTACCCCACTACCGGCAGCAGCCCCGCCGAGACCAGGTCGCGGTTCTGGGGCGTCAGGGAGTGGCGATACCGGCGCGCCAGCTCGGCGGTCTCGTCGCGGGTGACCAGACGCTCGTAGAGGTTGGTCCGCTGCCGGGGCTGGTAGCCGGCCGAGACGATCAGGTGTTCCATCTCGTCCTGGCTCATCCGGTAGGCGGTGCCGGCCGAGGAGACCACGTTCTCCTCGATCATGATCGAGCCCATGTCGTCCGCTCCGAAGGAGAGGGCGAGCTGGCCGATCTTCTTGCCCTGCGTCACCCAACTCGTCTGGAAATGGACGATGTTGTCCAAGAAGAGCCGTGAGACCGCCAGGGTCCGGAGGTACTCCTCGGCGTAGGTCTCCGGCACGTCCGGCATGTCGGTATGCTCGTGCTGGAAGGTCCAGGAGATGAAGGCAGTGAAGCCGGCGGTCTCGTCCTGGAGGTCGCGGATGCGCTGGATGTGCTCGACGCGCGCGGCGAGCGGCTCGCCCATGCCGTACATCATCGTCGCCGAGGTGCGCAGGCCGTTCCTGTGCGCCTGGCGCATGACGTCGATCCACTCCTCGGCCGAGCACTTCGGATAGGCCAGGATCTCTTTCCGGGTGGCGTCCGAGAGGATCTCGGCGCCGCCGCCGGGGATCGACATCAGCCCCGCCGCCTTCAAGCGCGCGATCACGTCGTAGAAGCCCATCCGCTCCTTGCGGGCGATGAACTTGACCTCGGGCGGCGAGAAGGCGTGGACGTGGAGCGCCGGGTAGTGCTCCCGGATATAGCGCAGGAGGTCCTCGTAGTAGCTGAGCGGCAGGTCCGGATGGACGCCGCCCTGCATCAGGATGCCGGTGCCGTTGAGCGCCAGCGTCTCCTCGATCTTCTGGCCGATCTCCTCGAACGGCAGCAGGTACCCCTCGGGGTCGCCCGGCGGCCGGTAGAAGGCGCAGAACCGGCACTTGTAGACGCAGACGTTCGTGTAGTTGATGTTCCGGTCGACGTTGTAGGTGGCGACGGCCGGGTCGTTGAAGCGGTTCCGCACCTGGTCGGCGGCAAGCCCGAGGTCGAGCAGATCGCCTTCGAGGAGCAGGGTATGGGCATCGCCGGCGGAGATGCGCCGGCCGGCCAGGGCGTCGTCCAGGATCGCGGCGACAGGGCGTCCGGAAGGTTCTACTACGTTCATGGTGGTTTCAACTCTACGGGAAGGGGGAGGGATCGGGCAAGGACCGCGTCATTCCCACATCTCGAGCGGTTTGGGCTCCAGGATCAGCCCGTGCTGGTGGGCGCGGCGGTAGAACTCCTCGAGCCCCGCGATCTCCTCGCTGCGCAGGAAGAAGCTCAGGTTGTCGGTCAGGTACGAGCGCACCTCCGAGCTGTCGAGCCCCAACTCGGCCGCCGACTCCCGCACCACGTTGTCGAGCGAGGAGAGCCCGTAACGCAGGCTGCTCTTGAAGTAGAACGACAGGTCCGGCATCTCGACCTCCGGCCGCACCGCCCAGACCGCGAAGACGAAAGGGAGTCCGGTCAGGGCGTTCCACTCGGCGGCCAGGTCCAGGACCTGATACTTCTCGCGGTCGATCTTCAAGGCCGGATCGCCGATCAGCAATGCCGCGTCGGCCTCGGCGAGCATCCGCTCGGGGTCCGGGCGCTCGTACAGGTACTCTGGATCGAGCCCGTACCGCTCGCGGAGCACGATCCGCGACAGACCGGCCGAGGTCCGGCTGTTCTGGTCGAGCGCCACCTTCTTTACCTCCTCGATCGGGCCGCGGGAGATCAGCAGCACGCTCCGGACCTCGTGCCGCGACGCGACACACAGGTCGGGCAGGACTTTGAGCCCCGGGATGCGCTGCACCTCGATCGACGGGATCAGGCCGACGTCGAGATTGCCCTGGCCGAGCAACCGCGCCACCAGGGCGGGCGGGTGGAAGCTCGGCGCGAACAGGTCCGCGTGATGCCCTTTCAGAAAGCCCCAGGCGAGCGGCTTGCTGTTGAGGAAGTTGACGATGCCGACGCGCAGCTTGGGCAAGGGCTCCCCTACTTCGACATGGCGTTCAGGAACTCCTGGTTCGACTTGGCCTTGGACAGCTTGTCGAGCAGCAGCTCCATGCTCTCCACCGTCGACAGCGGGTTCAAGACCTTGCGCAGCACCCAGACGCGGTGCAGCTCGCCCTCGGGCATCAGCAGCTCTTCCTTGCGGGTACCCGACTTGTTGATGTCGATCGCCGGGAAGACGCGCTTGTCGACCAGCTTGCGGTCGAGGTGGATCTCGCAGTTGCCCGTGCCCTTGAACTCCTCGAAGATGACGTCGTCCATGCGGCTGCCGGTATCGACCAGGGCCGTGGCGATGATCGTCAGCGAGCCGCCCTCCTCGATGTTGCGGGCGGCGCCGAAGAAGCGCTTCGGACGGTGCAGGGCGTTGGCGTCGATACCGCCGGACAGCACCTTGCCCGAGGGCGGCTGCACGGTGTTGTAGGCGCGCGCCAAGCGGGTCACCGAATCGAGCAGGATCACCACGTCCTTCTTGTGCTCGACCAGGCGCTTGGCCTTTTCGATCACCATCTCGGCCACCTGCACGTGACGGGTGGCGGGCTCGTCGAAGGTCGAGGACACCACTTCGCCC
>JBKKAU010000320.1:0-5388 GCA_046714475.1 Thermoanaerobaculia bacterium | reverse complement strand
GTCGTCAGCCATGCCAATGTCGCGCGCCTGCTGACCGCGACGCAGGACTGGTTCGGCTTTACGGCCGACGATGTGTGGACGCTGTTCCACTCCTACGCCTTCGACTTCTCGGTCTGGGAGATCTGGGGCGCGCTGCTCTACGGCGGGCGCCTGGTGGTGGTGCCGCACTGGGGCAGCCGCTCGCCCGAGGCGTTCCACGACCTGCTGCGCCGCCAGCGGGTGACGGTGCTCAACCAGACGCCCCAGGCCTTCCGCCTGCTGGCGGCGGCCGATCCGGAGCTGGAGCCGCTGCGTGACCTCCGCGCCGTGATCTTCGGCGGCGAGACCCTGGAGCTGGCGAGCCTCGCGCCCTGGTGGGACCGCTACGGCGACGAGCGCCCGCGCCTGATCAACATGTACGGCATCACCGAGACGACGGTGTTCGACACCTACCGGCCCGTCTCCACGGCGGACCTCGCGAGCTCCGGCCCCGCGCCGATCGGCAAGGCCATCCCGGACCTCGCGCTGCGGGTCCTCGACCGGTGGCAGCGGCCGGTGGCGATGGGTGTCCCCGGGGAGCTGTACGTCGGCGGCGCGGGCGTCGCGCGCGGCTACCTGGGGCGGCCCGACCTGACCGCCGAGCGCTTCGTTCCCGACCCATTCGCCGCCGAGCCCGGGGCCCGGCTCTACCGCTCGGGGGACCTGGTGCGCTACCGGACGGACGGCGACCTCGAGCACCTGGGCCGGATCGACCACCAGGTCAAGATCCGCGGCTACCGGATCGAGCTGGGCGAGATCGAGACGGTGCTCGCCGCCCATCCCGCGATCGCCCAGGCGGTCGTGGTGGTACACGAGGAGCCCGGCGGCGAGCGCCGCCTGATGGCCTATCTGGTGGCGGCCGGGGACGGGGAAGAGATCGCGCCGGCCGAGCTGCGCGAATTCGCCCGGCGCCACCTCCCCGAGCCGATGATCCCCGCCGCCTTCTCCGTGCTCGACGCCCTGCCGGTGAGCCCCAACGGCAAGGTGGACCGGCGCGCTCTCGCCACCCGTCCGGCCGAGCGCCAGGCCGCCTCCTCCTACCGGCCTCCCAGCGACGAGATGGAGGCGCTGATCGCCGGGATCTGGCAAGAAGTCCTGGGTCTGGAGCAGGTGGGGATCGACGACAACTTCTTCGACCTCGGCGGCCACTCCCTGGCGCTCGTCCAGCTGCAGAAGAAGCTCAAGGACCGCCTCGCCCGCGAGGTCAGCATCGTCGAGCTGTTCCGCTCCCCCACCGTATCCTCCCTCGCCCGCTCCCTGGCGGGCGCGGAAGATCCCTCCTCCGAAGGGGAGAGCCCGGCGCCCGCGGTCCAGGTCATCGCCGCCCGCCAGGGGGACGAGCGGGCGCAGGCGCGCCGTGCCTGGCGCGACCGCCGCCGCCAGGAGACGAGGTAGACCATGTCGAAAGAACGAGAGCTGGATCAGATCGCCGTCGTCGGCATGGCCGGCCGGTTCCCCAAGGCCGAGACCCTGGACGCCTTCTGGCGCAACCTGCGCGACGGAGTCGAGTGCATCTCCCCCCTCTCCGAGGAGGAGCTGCGCGCCGCGGGCGTCCATCCGGCGTTCCTGGAAGACCCCACCTACGTCCGCGCGCAGGCGATGCTCGAAGGGTTCGACCGGTTTGACGCCGCCTTCTTCGGCTTCAGCCCGCGCGAGGCCGAGATCACCAACCCCCAGCACCGCCTCTTCCTGGAGCACTGCCACCAGGCGCTGGAGGACGCCGGCATCGATCCGGCCCGCTCCGGCGCCGGCGGCATGGCGGGGGTCTTCGCCAGCTGCAGCTCCAACACCTACATCCTCGACCTCTTCTCCCGCCGGGACATCCTCCGCAATGTCGGCGGGCTGCGGGTCCAGATCGCCAACGAGAAGGAGTTCCTGCCGACCTGGGTCTCCTACAAGCTCGACCTGCGCGGGCCCAGCGTCAACGTCCAGACCGCCTGCTCGTCGTCGCTGGTCGCCGTCCACATGGCCTGCCAGAGCCTGCTCAACGGCGAGTGCGACCTGGCCCTGGCCGGCGGCGTGTCGGTGCGGAGCCTGGAGCGCCGCGGCTACTTCTACCAGGAGGGGAGCATCCTCTCCCCCGACGGGCACTGCCGGGCGTTCGACGCCGCGGCCGGCGGCACCGTCGACGGCGACGGCGTCGGGGTCGTGGTCCTCAAGCGGCTGGTCGAGGCGCTGGAGGACGGCGACAACATCCGCGCGGTGATCCTGGGGTCGGCGGTCAACAACGACGGCGGGCTGAAGGTGGGCTTCACCGCCCCCTCCGAGGAGGGACAGACGCGGGTGATCTCGGAGGCCCTGTCGATCGCCGGGATTGCCGGCGTCGAGGCCGAGACGCTGGGGTACGTCGAGGCGCACGGCACCGGCACCCGGATGGGCGACCCCATCGAGGTGGCCGCCCTGACCGCGGCCCTGGGGTCGCGGACCGAGGCGCGCGGCTTCTGCGCGCTGGGCTCGGTGAAGACCAACCTCGGGCACCTCGACGCGGCGGCCGGCGTTACAGGCCTGATCAAGGCCGTGCTGGCCCTGGAGCACCGCGAGCTGCCGCCCAGCCTCCACTTCCAGGCGCCAAACCCCGAGATCGACTTCGCGGTGAGCCCGGTCTACGTCAACGCCGCCCTGCAGCCCTGGAAGGCGACCGACCAGCCGCGGCGAGCGGGGGTCAGCTCCTTCGGCATCGGCGGCACCAACGCCCACATCGTCCTCGAAGAGGCGCCGGAGGTGGAGTCCGGTCCCTCCCGCGAGCACCAGCTCTTGACGTGGAGCGCCAAGACCGGGACGGCCCTGGAGACCGCGACCAGGAACCTGGCCGAGGCTCTGGCCTCTCTCCCTATCGCCGATGCGGCCTACACCTTGAAGATGGGCCGCAAGGCCCTGGAGCACCGACGGGCGCTGGTCTGCCGGGATTCAGAAGACGCCGTCGCGGCGCTCGAATCCGGGCGGTTCGTCTCCGGATTCAGTCCGGCGGGCTCCCGGCCCGCGGCGTTCCTGTTCCCCGGCCAGGGGGCACAGCAGCCCGGGGCGACCCGCGAGATCTACCAGAACGAAGAGGTCTTCCGCGCCGAGGTGGACCGCTGCGCGGAGCTGTTGCGCCCGCATCTCGGCGCCGACCTTCGGGAGGTGCTCTTCCAGGGCGAGGCCCGGACCGTCTGGGCGCAGCCGGCGCTGTTCGTCACCGGCTACGCGCTGGCCCGGCTCTGGATGGCGTGGGGGGTACGGCCACAAGCCATGATCGGCCACAGCCTCGGCGAGTACATCGCCGCCTGCCTGGCCGGCGTGCTCCGCCTCGAAGACGCCCTGGCCCTGGTGGCGCTGCGCGGCAAGCTGATGCAGGACCTCCCCGCGGGCGGCATGCTGGCGGTCCCCCTGGGCGAGGCCGAGGTCTCCCCCTTGCTCGGCAGCGACCTCTCGCCGGCGGCCATCAACGGCCCGCGGCGGACCGTCGTCTCCGGCCCCTGGCCGGCGATCGAGGAATTGGAGAGGACATTGGCCGCGCGCGGCGTCGAAGGCAAACGGCTGCGCACCTCCCACGCCTTCCACTCCGCGATGATGGAGCCGGTCCTGCCGGCCCTCGCCGAGCGGCTGCGGAAGGTCCCCTTCGGCGCGCCGGAGATCCCCTATCTCTCCGGGACGACGGGAGACTGGGTCACGGAGGCGAACGATCCCGATTTCTGGCTGCGTCAGCTCCGCGACCCCGTGAGATTCGGAGATGGCGTCGGCCGCCTCCTGCGGCAGCGGGACTGGGCGCTCCTCGAGGTCGGTCCCGGCCGCACCCTGAGCGCCCTCGTCCAGCAGCATCCCGACCTGCGGGCGGAGCATCGGGTCGTGAGCTCCCTCAGCCGCTCTTCCTCTTCCGAAGGCGCCGCTCTGCTGGAGGCCCTGGGGTCGCTCTGGGTCTCCGGCGTGGAGGTCGACTGGACCGGCTTCTACCAGGGCGAGCGCCGCCGGCGGGTCTCCCTTCCGACCTATCCCTTTGAGCGGCAGCGGTATTTGATCGAGCGGCCGGCCGGCGCGGGAGCCGCGCCGTGGACGGAGCTCGCGGCGCGGCAGGAGCTTGCCGGGCCTCTGGAGAACGAGACGATGAGCACGGAAGCCTCCCCGCCCTCCCCGGATCGGCACGAAGCGCTGGTAAGCCTCCTCAAGGAGGTCGTCCAGGACTTGACTGGCATGCCGCCCGAGCGGCTCGACCCGCACGCCACCTTCCTGGACATCGGCGTCGACTCGCTGCTGCTGATCCAGGCCGCGCAAAAGCTGCGGGACCGGTTCGGGGTGCAGCTCTCGGTCGTCCAGTTCCTGGAGGACCTGCCGACGCTCGACAGCGTGGCGGGGTATATTGAGCGGGAGCTGCCGGCGGAGAGGCTGGCGGAGGTGATGGGGGAAGAGAACCCCCCTCCTGACCTCCCCCGCTCCCTACCGCCCGCCCAACCAGGGGGGGAGGCATCACCTCCCCACTCTCCGTCGACGTTGTCGAATGTTGGGGCGGGGCTTGCCCCTACATTGGGATCGGTTCCGGGGGGTAAGGGCCTGACGCAGCTCTTCGCGCAGCAGCTCCAAGTCCTCTCCAATGTCGTCACGCAGCAGCTCCAGATCTTGCAGGGCGGAGCGGCTTCGATCCCGGCACCGGCGCCCGTGGCCAAGCCCCAGACGGCACCGCCTGCCCCGGCGCCCGCTACCTACACGCAGGCCGGCCCCTTCCATCCCATCGAGAGGCGCCCGCAGGAGTCTCTCCCTCCCCGGCAGCAGGAGTACCTCGAACGGTTCATCCGGCGCTACACGGCGCGGACCGCGAAGTCCAAGGAGATGACCGAGGCCTACCGCCCGGTGCTCGCCGACGGCCGCGGCACCGTCGCGTTCCGGCGGCTCTGGAAAGAGATCGTCTACCCGATCCACAGCCAGCGCTCCAAGGGCTCGCGGATCTGGGACGCCGACGGCAACGAGTACGTGGACGTCAACATGGGCTTCGGCCTGCACTTCTTCGGGCACTCTCCGGACTTCCTCATGGAGGCCCTGGAGCGCCAGATGAAGCAGGGCCTGGAGGTCGGGCCGCAGCCGGCCCTCGCCGGCAGGGTGGCCGGGCTCATCCGCGACCTGACCGGCATGGACCGCTCGATCGTCTGCACCTCGGGGACCGAGGCGATCCAGGGGGCGCTGCGGGTGGCGCGCACCGTCACCGGGCGCGGCAAGGTGGCGATCTTCTCGGGCTCCTATCACGGCTGGTCCGACACCACGTTCGTCCGCCCGCCCGCGCCCGGCCGGCTCGGGGCGCTGCCCGGCACGCCGGGGATTTCGGCCAAGACCCTGGAAGACGTGGTGGTCCTCGAGTACGGCAGCCCGGAGGCGCTGGAGCAGATCGAGGCCATGGGACCGGAG
>JBKKAU010000319.1:0-15882 GCA_046714475.1 Thermoanaerobaculia bacterium | reverse complement strand
TCGTGAACCTGCTCGCCAACGCCAACAAGTTCGCTCCCGCCGGCTCGGTGTTGCGGGTTGGGGGGACGGTCACGGCGCGGGAGGTCGTCCTCTGGGTGGAGGACCAGGGACCGGGGCTGCCTCAGGACAGGTCAGACCGCTCGGTCTTCGGCCGCTTCGTGCGCTCGTCCGAGGACGAGGAGCAGGAGCAGAGCGGCATGGGGCTGGGCCTCTGGATCGTGCAGTCGATCGTCGAGCGGCACGGCGGCAGCGTCGGGGCCGAGACCGGAGAGGACGGGGCCGGTACGCGGATGGTGGTGCGGCTGCCGCGCGAGGTGGCGAGGGAGGTGGAGGTCGCATGAAGATCCTGGTGGTGGACGACGACATGGAGCTCCGGGGCCTGATCGCCTACGCCCTGCGCCAGGCCGGCTATCTTGTGGTCGAGGCCTCCGACGGCGCCGCGGCCCTGACCGTCTTCGAGAACGAGGAGCCCGGGCTGGTGATCCTGGACGTCAACATGCCGCGTCTGAGCGGGCTCGATGTCTGCCGCCGCATCCGCGAGACCTCCAAGGTGCCGGTCATGATGCTGACCGTGCGCTCCGCCGAGGAGGACCAGGTGCACGCTCTGGACCTGGGGGCCGACGACTATCTGACCAAGCCGTTCAGCCCGCGGTCGTTGCTCGCCCGCGTGCGCGCCCTGCTGCGTCGCGCCGGAGCGGAGAAGCCGGCGCCGCTCGCCGCCGGCGACTTCACGCTGGACATTGAGCACCAGGCCGTGAGCGTGGGCGGGGCGGGCGCGGTACGGCTGACCCGCCTGGAGTACCGCCTCCTCCAACTCCTGCTCGCCAACGCCGGCCACACCCTGCCGTCCGAACGTCTCATCAGCCACGTCTGGGGCTCGCGCGGCGCCGGCGATCGCCAGCTCCTCAAACAACTCGTCCACCGCCTGCGCCAGAAGATCGAGACCGACGCCGCGGAGCCGCAGTATCTCGTCACCGTCAGCGGCATCGGGTACGCACTGCAGACGGCGGGGGAGGGAGAGGCGGGGTAGATCACCGTCCGCGCGGTGCCGGTGCTGTCCCCTTCGTTCTCAGGCTGTCGATGCTCAACGGGCCGGAACCGCTTGCTCCGGCACGTTCCAGTGAGTATGTTTGTCCCATGAAGACGACCTTGGAGCTCCCCGACAGGCTCTTGGAAGAGGCTAGCGCGATCGCCTCGCGAGACCAGACCAGCCTTCAGGCTCTGGTCGAAGAGGGACTCCGTCATGTGCTGGAGGAGCGTAGGAGTCAGGCAGGCTTTCAGCTGCGCCGCGCCACATTTCGCGGACAAGGGGTACAGCCGGGTATCCGTGAGGGAGACTGGGCTCAGATTCAGGAGATCCAGTACGAGGGCAGGGGCTCTTGATCGCGATCGACACCAATCTGCTGATATACGCCCATCGCGAGGACTCCCCATGGCATCACGAGGATGGCGGAGGGGGAAAACTCGAGCTTCGGATAGGCCAGAACCCGTTCGAGCTCATCCAGGATATCTGGAGAGAGCAGAAGCTGGTGGTGACCTTCCAGGCACAGGCGTACGGCTCCATGAGGGGCACCGCACCAGCCGAGAGCTGATACCAGGATGTTGGTGTCTAGGACGATTCGCGAGCCCATCGCACCGCCCGCTCCGCTTCCTCAGGGCCGACACCGAGCCGCTCAAGTTTCATCCGAGTTTCCAAGGAGAGCTTCTCGAAACGGTCTACTCGCGAGATCGCCGCGCGCTTGACCAGGACGAAGTCATCTCCCTCGATCAGCACCAGGGAATCGCCGTCTTTCAGTCGCAGGTGCTGGGAGATCTCGGAGCCAAGATCCTCGATCTTGTCAGGGGGAACGGTCTTGACGTTGCTCATGGCGCTTTAGCTCTCTCCCGACATTCTGCCACATCTGGAGGCCTGCCCGCCCCTTCCTGGCATCCCCTTTGCCTGCCAAAGAGGGTTGATGGAGATCCTGACCGTCCCCCATTCGACGCATCCCGGGCTGCTGATGGCGATCGGCGGCGCGGAGGACAAGACCCGGCAGCGGCTGATCCTGCGCTACTTCCTGGAGGCGGCCGGCGGCGACGACGCCAACATCGTCGTGCTGGCGACCGCCTCCGAGGTGCCCGAGACCGGCGAGCGCTACTCCGAGCTGTTCTACAAGCTGCGGTGCGAGACCGTCGAGGTCTTGAAGGTCGAGAGCCGTGAGGACGCCCTCGCCGCCGGACCCGAGGCGCACGACCTGCTGGAGTTCGCGTCCGGGCTCTTCATCACCGGCGGCAGCCAGCTCAAGCTCTCCTCCGCCCTCGGGGGCACCCCGATCGCCGAGACGATCCGCGAGCGCCACAAGGCCGGCATGGTCGTGGCGGGCACCAGCGCCGGCGCGGCTCTGCTCTCCGAGCACATGATCGCCCTGGGGGACAGCGGCGGCACCCCTCGCCGCCGGCTGGTCCACATGGCCCAGGGGCTCGGGCTCGCGCCGGACCTCATCATCGATCAGCACTTCCGCCGCCGCGACCGCCTGGGGCGGCTCCTCACCGCCCTCTCCTACAACCCCGAGCCGCTCGGCATCGGCGTCGACGAGGACACGGCCGCCATCATCGAGCCCGGTCCCGGGACCCTGAGCGTCCTCGGCGCCGGCGCCGTGGTGGTCGTGGACGGCTCGGCCCTGCGCTACACCGACAGCTGGGCTGTCCACCGCGGCCAGCCCCTGGCGATGATGGGGCTGAAGCTCGACTTCCTCACCACCGGCTGCCGGTACGACCTGCGTAAGAGGCAGGGGATCGCGCCGGCCAATGCGGTCCGCATCGGTACGCTCATCGAAGATACGCCCATCGAGGTGCCCGCCAGCGAGGAAGTCTCCGCGAGCTCGGACGGCGGCGACTGAAACCTCCAACTGGCACGGCGCTTGCTTTTTTCACCGGCCGTGAGCCCCCACCAAGGACCTACGGACGGGCACTTCTGAGGACCCCCACTCCATGAAGCTTCTCGATACACGGGTCTATCGCGGTCCCAATCTCTATGCGCTCTGGCCGGTCATCCGCCTGCGGGTGGACCTTGGCGAGCTGGAGCACTATCCGACGGCAAAGCTCCCCGGGTTCACCGAAAGGCTCCTGGAGATGATCCCCTCTCTCTACGAGCACACCTGCTCGTACGGCGAGGCGGGCGGGTTCGTGCGGCGGATGAACGAGGACGAGGGCACCTGGCTCGGCCACGTCCTCGAGCACATCGCCATCGAGCTGCAGGTGCTGGTCGGCACGCCGGTCGCCTACGGCAAGACGCGGAGCGACAACCTGCCCGCCGGGCACTATCACGTGGTCTACAGCTACATCGAGGAGGCGGTGGGGCTCGAGGCGGGCGACCTCGCGATCGAGATCATCCGCCACCTGCTGCCGCCCGAGCTCCAAGCCCACGATCCATCGCCTTTCGATTTCAGGGCCGAGCTCGAGAAGCTCGTCCATCTCGCCCAGCGCCGTGCCTTCGGGCCTTCGACAGCCGCCCTGGTGCGCGCCGCCGAGGAGCGGGGCATCCCCTGGATCCGGTTGAACGACGGGGCGCTGGTACAGCTCGGCCATGGCAAGTACCAGCGGCGCATCCAGGCGACCATCACCAGCGAGACGCGCAACATCGCCGTCGAGATCGCCTCGGACAAGCGGCTCACCCGCCAGATCCTCGAGCAACTCGGCCTGCCGGTGCCGCGGCAGGAGGTGGTCTACGACGCCGAGGAGGCCATCGTGGAGGCCGAGCGGCTGGGATACCCGGTGGTCCTGAAGCCGCTCGACGGCAATCAGGGCAGGGGAGTCGCGATCAACCTCAAGGATGCGGACCAGGTGCGGGCAGCCTTTGCCGACTCCCGGGAGGTCTCCCGGGTGGTCATCGTTGAGACCTACCAGACGGGCCATGACTACCGCATCCTGGTGGTCGACGGCCGGGTGATCGCCGTGTCCCAGCGGGTGCCGGCCCATGTGGCCGGCGACGGCAAGCGCACCATCGCCGAGTTGATCGACATCGTCAACCAGGACCCGCGCCGCGGCTTCGGGCACGAGAAGGTGCTGACCCGCATCAGGGTGGACAGCCAGGCGCAGCGTCTGCTGGAGGAGGCGGGGCTGACGTTGGAGTCGGTGTTGCCGGAAGGGGAGGTCTTCTCCCTGTGCTCAACCGGCAACCTCTCGACCGGCGGCACGGCGATCGACAAGACCGACGCCATCCACTACGACAACCGGGTGATGGCCGAACGGGCGGTCAAGGCGATCGGTCTCGACGTCGGCGGCGTCGACTTCGTCTCACCCGACATCAGCCGCAGCTACAAGGAGGTCGGCGGCGCGATCGTCGAGGTCAATGCCGCCCCCGGTTTCCGGATGCACACCTCTCCCACCGAGGGAAAGCCGCGCGACGTGGCCGGTCCGGTGATCGACATGCTATTCCCTCTGGGCACTCCCTACCGGATCCCGATCGCCGCGATCACCGGCACCAACGGCAAGACCACGACCACCCGCATGGTCGGGCACATCTTGAAGCTCGCCGGCCGTACGGTCGGCATGGCGACCACCGACGGCGTCTATATCGACGGCGTGCTGACGGTGCGCGGCGACATGACCGGCCCCTGGTCCAGCCAGCTCGTGCTGCGCGATCCGACGATCGACACGGCGGTTCTGGAGTCGGCCCGCGGCGGCATCCTGCGCTCCGGGCTCGGCTGGAGGAAGTGCAGCGTCGGCGCCGTCCTCAACGTCGCCTCCGACCATCTGGGCCTGGGAGGGATCGATACCCTGGATGACCTGGCGAAGATTAAGCAGATCGTCGTCGAGGTGGCGCAGGACTTCTGCGTCCTGAACGCCGACGATCCGCGGGTGGTGAAGATGGCCGAGCAGAGCCCGGGCGAGCCGATCTACGTCACCATGGACCGGACCAACGAGTTGGTGCGCCAGCACGTGCGGCAGCGCGGCCGGGCGGTGGCTCTTGAGGAGGGGCTCAACGGACGGATGCTCGTGCTCTATCAGGGAGAGGACCAGATCCCCCTGCTCTGGGCGCAGCACGTGCCGGCGACGATCGAAGGACGGGCGCTCCACAACATCCAGAACGCGATGTTCGCCGCCGCGATCTCGATCGGCATGGGGGCGGACGTCGAGGACATCCGCCACGGCCTGCGGACGTTCAGCTCGGACTTCTTCCAGGCGCCCGGCCGGCTCAATTTCTACAATGAATATCCGTTCCGGGTGCTGCTCGACTACGCGCACAACGCCCACGGCATGGAGGCGGTGGCGCGGATGATCCGCGAGCTCGCGGTCCACGGCCGGCGGATCGGCGTGCTCGGCGCCCCGGGTGACCGCCGCGACGAGGACATCCAGGCGACCGCCGCGGCGGCGGCGACGGCGTTCGACCTGATTCTGCTGCGCGAGTACGACGACCTGCGCGGCCGCCAGCCGGGGGAGTTCGCGGACCTGCTGCGTCGGGGCCTCGCGAGCGCCGGTTTCCCGGCCGAGCGGATCGTGCGCGAAGTCTACGGCGAGTCCGACGCGGTCCTGAAATCCATGGAGACGGCCCGCGCCGGCGACCTGGTCGTAATCTTCGGCGACCGCGTCACCCACGATTGGGACCTCATCGTCGGCTTCGGCAAGCGCAAGCGGGACGAGGTGGAGGAGGAGAGGGAGAAGCCTCGCCTCGTGAGGTCGGCCTGAGGCCTCACCCCTCCCGCAGCCGGCGCAGCAGGTCGAGCACCTCGTCCCGCCGGGTGTGGATCAACAGCACCAGCAGATCGCCCGGCCGGGCCCAGGCGAGGGCCTGGCGAGTCGCCTCCAGGTCGTCCTCGGCGCGCTCCAGGCTCTCGGCGGGCGCTCCCTGGCGGCGCAGCTCATCTTCCAGGATCGACGGGATCTCGCCCGGGGCACGCCCGCGCAGCATCGTAGGGGTCTCTTTGATGACAACGCGGTCCGGCCGGAAGGTCCAGGCGACCCGGGCAAGCTCGCGGATCGCCGTCTCCTCGCGGTCGCCGGCCTGGCCGATGGCGATCAGGCGGCGGTCCGCCGGCAGGGTGGCCGCGAGGTCGAGCAGGGCCGTGAGGCCGTGCGGGTTGTGGGCGTAGTCGACCAGGACGCGGACGCCGCCGACCTCCAGCAGGTTGGCGCGGCCGGGGTTCTCCTCGGGAGTGGGGCGGAACCGCCGCAGGCCGGCGGCCATCGCGACCGCCGGCAGGTCGAGGGCGGCGGCCACCGCGATCGCGGCCAGGGCGTTGGCGACGTTGTAGCGCGCCGCGCCCCCGAAGGCGATCGGCACGTCCTGGACCCGCGCGATCCGTAAACGCCGGCCGCCGCCGCGCCGCAAGACGAGCTCGTCCCCTTCCAAAAGGCTCGCGTCTCCGCCAGCCACCCGCTCATTCTCCGGGTCGAGGCTGAACCAGGTGACCGGGGCAGCGATGACGTCAGCGCGGGCCGTGAGGCGTGGGTCGTCGGCGTTGAGGACCACCCGGCCGCCTGCACGGACGGCGCGCGTGACGACCAGCTTGGCCTCTGTGAGCCCGTCGAGGTCCTGGACGCCGTAGTCGCCTAGGTGGTCGTCGGCGATGTTGGTGATCAGGGCGACGTCGGCCGAGCGGACGGCGAGGCCGCGCCGCAGGATGCCGCCGCGGGCGGTCTCCAGGATGGCGATCTCGACCCGACGGTCGCGCAACAGGGTGCGGGCGCCGCCCGGGCCGGAGAAGTCGCCGCGGTCGATCACGTCGTCGCCGACCTCGACGCGGTCGGTCGAGGTCGTCCCGGCGGTGAGCCCCGCCATCCTGACGATCGACGCCAGCAGGCGGACGGTGGTGGACTTGCCGTTGGTCCCTGTCACCAGGACGACCGGGACGTCATGGACCCGGCTCCAGTCGATCGAAGCGAGACCGGGCGGCGCGTCGGCGGGGAAGGCGAGGGAGCCCCGGCCGAGCCCGACCGAGACCTGGTCTTCATCAAGAAGGAAGGCGACGCCGTGGGCGTCGGCGGCGTCGCGCAGGGTCCGCAGCGCCGGGTTGCTCTCCCGGGCGATGGCCTCCCGGAGCCGGGCGGCGGTCGCCGCGAGATCGGGCGCCGGTCCGCCGGCGAGCTCGTGGATCTCCGAAAGGGCCGCCTCCCAGGCCTGCTCGTTGACCTCGGTCGCGGCGTAGAGGGCGTCGAGAGGGGCGCTGATCGCCAGGCTCGCCCCGCCGGGGAAGCGGCGGACCGCCGGCGTCTCGGCGCTCCAGCCGACGGCGTCGAGAAGACGGCGGGCGTGGCTCTCCCAGGCGGCGATCGCCGCCTCGCTCTCCTCCGGGGCGAGGGCGACGTCGATCACCGCCCCCTCCCGGTCCTGGAGCAGGTTCGGGCCGGTCAGACGCCGGGACTCGAGGATCTCCATCGGGGTCTCCGCTCCGCGGCGGAGGCAGGAGCGTACAACAGATTTTCGGATAGGCTCTCCGCATGGACAACCCTCTGGCCGGGCGATGGACCCTGGAGCCCGGGCTCGCCTTCCTGAACCACGGCTCGTTCGGCGCCTGTCCGCGGGCGGTGATCGAGGCGCGGGAGGCCCTTTACCGCGAGATCGAGCGGCAGCCGGTCGCCTTCCTGGCGCGGGAGCTGCCCGGCCGGCTCGACGCGGCGCGCCAGGCGCTCGCCGCCTTCGTCGGCGCCGATCCGCGGAACCTGGTCTTCGTCCCCAACGCCACCACCGGGGTCAACGCCGTGCTCCGCTCGCTGCCCCTGGCCGCCGGTGACGAGCTGTTGGCGACCGATCACGCCTACAACGCCTGCCGCAACACCCTGGAGTACGTCGCCGGGCGGGCGGGAGCCCGGGTCGTCGTGGCGCGGGTGCCCTTCCCCCTGGAGCGGCCGGCGCAGGTGGTCGAGGCGGTCCTCGCGGCGGCCACCCCGAGGACCCGCCTGGCGCTGCTCGACCACGTGACCAGCCCCACGGGCCTGGTCTTTCCCATCGCGGAGCTGGTCTCCGAGCTCGCGGCGCGCGGCGTCGACGCCCTGGTGGACGGCGCCCACGCTCCGGGCATGGTGCCGCTCGACCTGGAGGCGCTCGGGGCCGCCTACTACACCGGCAACTGCCACAAGTGGCTGTGCGCGCCCAAGGGGGCCGCCCTCCTCCATGTGCGGCGGGACAGGCAGGACCCAGTCCGGCCGCACGTCATCAGCCACGGCGCCAATACGCCGCGCGCCGGCCGCTCCCGGTTCCACGACGAGTTCGACTGGACGGGCAGCGACGACCCCACGCCTTATCTCTGCGTGCCGGCCGCTCTTGAGATCATGGCCGCCATGGCGCCGGGCGGCTGGCCCGAGGTCCAACGGCGCAACCGCGAGCTGGCCCTCGCCGGACGCCGCATCCTCGCCGAAGCCCTGGGCGTCGAGCCGCCCTGCCCGGAGGAGATGATCGGCTCGCTCGCCGCACTGCCGCTCCCGGACGGCTCCTCCGAGCCGCCGCGCTCGGCCCTCTACGCCGATCCGCTCCAGGAGGTGCTGCTCGCCGAGCACCGCATCGAGGTGCCGATCGTCCCCTGGCCCAAGCCGCCGAAGCGTCTGGTCCGCATCTCGGCGCAGCTCTACAATTCGGAAGAGGAGTACCGGCGGCTGGCGGCGGCGTTGCAGTCCATCCTGCACGACTAGCCGTATGGTAGATTTATTACGGGAAGTCATGCTCCAGCCGGCCCGGCGTAGCGGTCTGTGACTTCCTGGAGGAAAGGAGGACATCCATGGCGATGATCCCGTTGGAGCGCGATGTCATCTATCCGGAATCCGACGGCCGGCCCTTGGGAGAGTCCGATCTCCACCGCGACGAGATGTGGGATCTCGTCTACGCCCTCAAGCGCTACTACGAGGGCTCACCCGACGTGTACGTCACCGGCAACCTCTTCTTCTATTACAAGCAGGGAGATCCCCGGTCGGTGGTCTGCCCGGACGTCTGCGTGGTCAAGGGAGTCGCCAAGCATCGGCGCCGGACCTACAAGCTCTGGGAGGAAGGGCAGTCTCCCTCCTTCGTCATCGAGGTCACCTCCGAGTCCACCCGCAGGGAGGATCTTGAGGAGAAGAAGTCCCGCTACGCCCGGCTCGGCGTCCCCGAGTACTTCCTGCACGATCCCTATGGAGAGTACCTCCGGCCCCGGCTTCAGGGTTTTCGCTTGCACGGCGACCTGTACCGCCCGATCGAGCCGGCACGGGACGGCTCACTTCTTAGTCAGGTCACCGGCCTGACTTTGCGCGTCGAAGGCGACTTGCTGCGGCTGGTGGAGACCGCCACGGGTACGCCGCTGCTGTTCGCCGGGGAGATGCTCAGCAAGACTGAAGAAGATCTGGAGCGCCTCCGCCGCCGGCTGGCCAAGCTCGATCCAGGCCACTGATCCTCCGTTCCCTCCGTTCCCTCTTCAAGGCCCCCCGTGGCCTTCGTGTTACGATCTGCCCGCCTTCTGGCACTGAGAGTCATCTCGCGTCGACCGCGTACGCCGGTGCGCGGCGAGAGGAGGGTTTTGCATGCAGAGCTCGTCCAGACCGGCCGGCCGGCCGGGTCTGCTGATCGCTATCGGCGGGGCCGAGGACAAGGTCCGCGAACGCCGGATCCTGCGCTATTTCATGGAAGCGGCGGGCGGGTCGGACGCCAACGTCCTGGTCCTGGCCACCGCCTCGGAGTTGCCCGAGACCGGTGGCCGCTACGCCGAGCTGTTCTATGGGATGCACGCCGACACGGTCGAGGCACTGAGCATCTCGAACCGCGAGGACGCGCTCGACGCCGGGTCGGAGGTCCACGACCTGCTGGAGTTCGCGAGCGGCCTGTTCATCACCGGCGGCAGCCAGCTCAAGCTCTCGTCCGCCCTGGGCGGCACGCCCATCGCCCAGGCCATCCGCCGCCGCCATGCCGAGGGCATGGTCGTCGCCGGCACCAGCGCCGGGGCCGCGCTGCTCTCCGAGCACATGATCTCCATGGGGGACAGCGGCGGCACGCCCCGCCGCCGTCTGGTGCAGATGGCCAAGGGGCTGGGGCTCGCCCCCGACCTCGTCATCGACCAGCACTTCCGGCGCCGCGACCGCATGGGCCGGCTGGTCACCGCCCTGTCCTACAACCCGGGACCCCTCGGCGTCGGCATCGACGAAGACACCGCCGCGATCATCGACGGCGACGGCACGATGCAGGTGCTCGGCTCCGGCGCCGTGGTCGTGGTCGACGGCTCGGGCCTGCGCTTCACCAACAGCCACGCCGTACACCAGGGCCAGCCGGTCGCTTTGCTGGGTCTGAAGCTAGACTTCCTCACCACCGGCTGCCGTTACGACCTCAAGCGGCGGATCGGCCTGCCGCCCGAGACGGCGGCCGGCCCTCTGGCCCTCGGGCCGGAGGCCGAAACGGAAATTCCCATCGAAAGCCTGCAGTCATGAAGATCCTCGACACGCGCGTCTACCGCGGCCCCAACCTCTACGCCCTGCGCAAGGTGATCCGCCTGCGGGTCGACCTCGGGGAGCTGGAGGACTACCCGACCGGCAAGCTTCCGGGTTTCGTGGACCGTCTCCTCGAGCTGATGCCCACGCTCCACGAGCACACCTGCTCCTACGAGGTGCCCGGCGGCTTCGTGCGGCGGATGACCGAGGACGAGGGGACCTGGCTCGGGCACGTCCTGGAGCACGTCGCCATCGAGCTGCAGTGCCTGGCAGGCACGCCGGTCCGCTATGGCAAGACGCGGAGCTACGACCTTCCCGCCGGCCAGTACTACGTCATCTACAGCTTCGAGGAGGAGACGGTCGGCCTCGAAGCCGCGACGCTGGGCCTCGCGCTGATCCGCCACCTGCTGCCGCCGGAGCGCGAGGCCCACGACCCGGCCCCCTTCGACTTCCAGGCCGAGCTCGAGTCGTTCGTCCGCCTCGCCCAGCGCCGCGCCTTCGGCCCTTCGACCGCCTCCCTGGTGCGCGCCGCCGAAGAGCGCGACATCCCCTGGATGCGGTTGAACGAACGGTCGCTGGTGCAGCTCGGCCACGGCAAGTTCCAGCGGCGCATCCAGGCGACCGTCACCAGCGAGACCCGCCATACCGCCGTCGAGATCGCTTCGGACAAGCGCCTGACCAACCAGATCCTGCAGGACCTCGGGCTCCCCGTGCCCAGGCAGGAGCGCATACGGTATCTGGAAGACGCCGTCCAGGCGGCCGAGAAGCTGGGCTATCCCGTCGTGGTCAAGCCGCTGGACGGCAACCACGGCCGCGGCGTCTCGATCAACCTGCATACCGCCGAGCAGGTCGAGGCGGCTTTCGAGCAGGCGTACGAGCGGTCGTCGGTGGTGATCGTCGAGACCTTCCAGGAGGGGCACGACTACCGCATCCTGGTCGTGAACGGCAAGGTGATCGCGGTCGCCCAGCGGGTCCCCGGGCACGTGACCGGCGACGGCGTCCACACGGTCGCCGAGTTGGTCGACATCGTCAACCAGGACCCGCGCCGCGGCGTCGGCCACGAGAAGGTGCTGACGCGCCTGGAGCTCGACCACCAGGCGGAGCGGCTGATGGAGCAGGCGGGCGTGACGCGGGACACCGTGATCGCCGCCGGACAGGTCCTCTACCTGCGCTCGACCGGCAACCTCTCGACCGGCGGCACGGCGATCGACCGGACCGACGTCATCCACTACGACAACCGGGTGATGGCCGAGCGCGCGGTCCGGGCGGTGGGGCTCGACGTCGGCGGCGTCGACTTCATCTCGCCCGACGTCACCCGCAGCCACCGCGAGGTCGGCGGCGCCATCGTCGAGATCAACGCCGCCCCCGGCTTCCGCATGCACGTCGCGCCGACCGAGGGCAAGCCGCGCGACGCCGCCGGGCCGGTGATCGACATGCTGTTCCCCAAGGCGACGCCCTACCGCATTCCGATCGCCGCCATCACCGGCACCAACGGCAAGACCACGACCACCCGCATGGTGGGGCATATCATGAAGCTCGCCGGCTCCACGGTCGGCATGACGACCAGCGACGGCGTCTACATCGACGGCGTGCTGACGGTCAAAGGCGACATGACCGGACCCTGGGCGAGCCACCTGGTGCTGCGCGACCCCACGGTCGACGTCGCGGTCCTGGAGACCGCCCGCGGCGGCATCGTGCGCTCCGGCCTCGGCTGGAGGAAGTGCAACGTCGGCGCGGTCCTCAACGTCGCCTCCGACCACCTGGGGATGGGCGGCGTCGACGACCTCGAAGAGCTGGCCGAGGTCAAACGCGTGGTCGTCGAGGTGGCGCGCGACTTCTGCGTGCTGAACGCCGACGACGAGCGGGTGGCGCGCATGGCCGAGCACAGCCCCGGCAAGCCGGTCTACGTCACCATGCGGCGCGACAACGAACGGGTGCGCCGGCACATCCGCGAGCGCGGCCGGGCGATCGCGCTGGAGGAGGGGCTGAACGGCCGCATGCTCGTCCTCTATGAAGGGGAGGAGCACATCCCGCTGCTCTGGGCGCGGCAGATCCCCGCCACCGTCGACGGCCACGCGCTCCACAACATCCAGAACGCCATGTTCGCCGCCGCGATCGCCTACTCGATGGGCGTCAGCCTGGACAACGTCCGCCAGGGCCTGCGGACCTTCACCACCGACTTCTTCCAGACCCCCGGGCGGATGAACTTCTACAACGAGCACCCCTTCCGCGTGCTGCTCGACTACGCCCACAACGCCCACGGCGTGGGAGCGATGGCGCAGATGATCCGCGAGATGACGGTCCACGGCCGCCGCGTCGGCGTGGTCTCCGCGCCGGGCGACCGGCGGGACGACGACATCCTGGACGTCGCGCGCGCCGCCGCCCCGGCCTTCGACCTCATCGTCCTGCGCGAGGACGACAACCGCCGCGGCCGCCCTTCCGGCGAGGTGGGGGAGCTGCTGCGCCAGGGGCTGATCGCGGCCGGGTATCCGTCCGACCGCATCGCGGCCGGAGTGTTCGACGAGGAGGAGGCGGTCCGGCGGTCGCTGGAGATGGCCCAGCCGGGCGACCTCCTGGTGATCTTCGGCGACGACCTCGACCGCGACTGGCAGCAGATCGTCAGCTTCGGCCGCCCGGCCGAGGCCCACGCCACCGAGATCCCCGTCGCGCGGCTCTTCGGACCCGAAGGCGACGAGCCCATGTCGGCGCTCCAAAGCGTCATCGCGCCGGAGCCGGTGGGCGTGCCCAGGGCCGAGGGCGAGTAAGATTAGAAGAGGGCGCGATAAATCGCGCCCCTACACGGTACAGGCTGTAGGGGCGCCATTCATGGCGCCCTTCACCCCGCTCGGGCGTTCGCCAGCAGCTCCCGGAGCACCCCCGGATCCGCCGGTTTGGTCAGGTGGTCGTCGAAACCGGCTTCGGCCGAGCGGCGGCGGTCGGCCTCCTGGCCGTAGCCGGTCAGGGCGATGAAGTGCGCCCCCTCGAGGTCCGGCCGCTCGCGCAACCGGCGGGCCAGCTCGTAGCCGTCCATGCCGGGCAGGCCGATGTCCATCAGCACGACGTCCGGCCGGAAGGACTCGACGACCCGCAGGGCCGTCATGCCGTCGACCGCGACCGCCACCTCGTACCCCCAGAGCTCCAGCAACTCTGAAAGGGCTTGAGCGGCGTCCGGGTTGTCCTCGACGACCAGGATCTTGGCCTGGGCCGTCGCGGCTTCCCGCGCTCCGGAGGCGGTGGCCGGGGACGGCACGGCTTCCAGGGGGAGGAGCGGCAGCCGGATCACGAACTCGCTGCCGAGCCCCGGTCCTTCGCTGTGCGCCTCGACGCCGCCGCCATGCAGGCTCACCAGCGTCCGCACCAGCGTGAGGCCGATGCCGAGGCCGCCGTAGGGACGGTCCAGCGAGCGGTCCTCCTGGACGAACGGCTCGAAGATCCGCGAGCGCAGCTCGGGCGGGATGCCCGGGCCGTCGTCGCGCACGCGCAACACCGCCTCCCGCTCCTCGACGGCGACCTCGACGCCGATCCTGCCGCCGGGCGGAGTGAACTTGGCGGCGTTGTTCAAGAGGTTCGCGAGCACCTGCTCCAGGCGCGCGGGATCGGCGTCGAGCCACACGGCCTCCGGCGGCAGCGAGAGCGTGACCCGGTGATCGCGGGATTCGAGCAGCGGACGCGCGCCGTCCACCGCCCGCCGTACCACGTCGCACAGCTCGATCCTCTCCTTGCGCAGCCCGATCTTGCCGTAGGTGATGCGCGAGACGTCGAGAAGGTCGTCCAGCAGCCGCGCCATGTGCCGGGCCTGCCGGCCGACCATCTCGGTGGCGCGGCGGCGCGCGTCCGGATCGTCGCCGCGCAGGCGCAGCATCTCGACCATGTTGACGATCGGCGCCAGGGGGTTGCGCAGCTCGTGCGCCATCATCGCCAGGAACTCGTCCTTGCGCCGGTCCTCCTCGACCACCCGCTGGAACAGAAGGGAGTTGTCGAGAGCCAGCGCCGCCGAGTGCGCGAGACCCTGGACCAGCTCCAGGTCGTCCAGGTTGTAGTGCCGTCCCGGCTGCATGGAGGCGAAGGTCAGGACTCCGAGGGTCCGGCTGCGCGGACGCAGGGGGACGCTGATCAACGACAGGACCTCCGGCACCCTCAGGCCGGGCAGGGGCGTCCCGCCGGCGGTGTCCTCGGGGGAGGAAAACCAGAGCAGCTGGCCGGTTTCGGCCACCCAGGCGGCGACCGATTCCAGGGAGGCGTCGAGCTGGACCAGCCCGGGCTCGGTCCGGGCGACCGCCAGCCGGCGGATCGGCCCGTCCTCCTCGACCAGGTCGACGGCGCACCAGTCGGACAGGCGGGGCACCGCCAGGCTGACGAGGCTCTCGAACGTCTCGCTGTACTCGAACGAGCCGGCGAAGAGGGTCCCCGCCTCGGCCAGGAAGCGCAGCGCGTCCTCGCTCCGCTTGCGCGCCGTGACGTCGGCGCTGAGCATCGCGAGCCCCTGAGGGTGGGGATAGACACGGTTTTCGAGCCAACCGTTCAGCCGCGAGTGATAGCCCTCGAAACGGACCGCGGTCTGCTGCTCCATGGCCCGTTGGAGCTCGAACTGGAAATGGCTGCCGACCGAATCCGGGAAGACCTCCCAGCAGATCTTGCCCAGCATGCCGTCCTTGGTCATGCCGGCGATCTCGGCCGCCTTGTCGTTGACGAAGACGAAACGCCAGTCGCGGTCCAGGAGGACGAAAGCGTCCTGGATCCCGGCGAGGACCGAGTCCAGGCCTGAAAAGCTTGCGCTCACCGGAGGAGACGCGGAGAGGTAGCGGGCCGCGAGAAAAGGAGCGGCAAAGTAATTCGACGCTTCCTCACGAGGTGACTCTGTCCCTGCACCGCCGTCCATACTGGAAGCCTCTGACTTCGATCCAGCCGCTTGTTTCGAGAGAATCGGCGCTTCGTTGAGGAAATATTAGCCGCTCCTTAACAGATAGTCCAGGAAACTGTGCATCGCGCGGGTTTCAATCGCCTTTCAGCGCATCGGCTGCCAGCAGATCGGCAAGCAGGACGATCCTCCGGCGCAACGAACGCAGATCGACGAACTCGTCGCGGGTATGCATGCCGCCGCCGACCGGCCCAAGGCCGTCGAGCACCGGGATGCGGCTCGGATCGGACAGGAAGTTGGGAAAGGAGATGCCGCCCCGCTCCTCCTCGACGACCAGACGCCAGCCCCGCTCCCGGGCGAAGGCCACGGCGCGCTCGCTCCAGCCGCGATGCGGGCTGTGGGGATCGACGGGCGGGATCGCCGGCCCGGCCTCGAAGTCGATCCGCGTCCCGGTCGCGGCGGCGACCTCGGCGGCGAGGCCCTGGAGGGCATCGGCGACATCCGCGGCCTCGGCAGCGCGCAGGAACCGGGCTTCGCCTTCGGCCACGGCGCGGTCGGGCACGACGTTCAACTGCCGCTCGGTGCCGAGGAGGGCGGCGCCGGCGGCGAGGCCGTCCACGAAACCGCCATCGCCCGCCACCAGCCGTCCGGTGTTGACC
>JBKKAU010000318.1:0-11855 GCA_046714475.1 Thermoanaerobaculia bacterium | reverse complement strand
TGATCGGTATGGTCGCCCATGGCGCGTGGCTCTCCTGAAGGTCTTTAGAGCAGGTAGAGAATGGGAAAGAGGAAGATCCAGACCAGATCGACGAAGTGCCAGAACAATCCCGAGTTCTCCACCCGGTTGGTGAAGTGCTCGGGATCGGTCTTCCAGAGCTTGGAGCCCGGCCCCCAGAGATAAGCGTTGATCGCCATGCCCCCGATGACGTGCAGCCCGTGGAGGCCGGTGAGCGTGAAGTAGATCGCCAGGAAGGTGCTCGTGCTCGGCAGCAGGCCGTGATGGAACTTGGCCGAGTACTCGATGTACTTGATGATCAGGAACCCGAACCCGGCCAGCACCGTCAAGGCCATGAACAGGCGGAACTTGCCGAAGTCGTTGCGCTTGAGCGACGCCCAGGCCATCACCATCGTGACGCTGGACGTGATCAGCACCACGGTGTTGACCGTGGCGAGCGGCACGTTGAGGATCGTGTCGCCGCGCGGCCACGTCCCGGCCGGAGCGCCGATGCGCAGCATGATGTAGCTGGCGAACAGGGCCCCGAAGAGCATGACCTCGGAGGCCAGGAACAGCCAGATGCCGATCTTGCCGTTGTTGAGCCCGGTGTCGGGCCGCTCCGCGACGGTGTAGGGAATGTCCATGGCCTCTCCCCTCAGCTCGCCTGCTGAGCCGACTGGAACTGCGGCGTGAAGTCCGTAGGATGGCCCGGCATGCTGTACTCGTAGGGTCCGCGGTGCGCCGCGGGCTCCGTGATGAAGTTGCCGTGCGGCGGCGGCGAGGGCGCCGCCCACTCCAGGGTCGTCGCGTCCCAGGGGTTGTCCCCTACCTTCTCACCGTGCTTGATGCTGCGGAAGAAGTTGATGATGAAGGGGATCTGGGCGAGCGCGAGGCCCCATGCCGAGACCGACATGAAGACGTTCCAATGGATGACTTCCTTGGCGAAGTCGTACGCCGCGCCGCCGTCGTAGAGGCGGCGCGACACTCCCGCGAGGCCCTGGATGAACATCGGCATGAAGATGCCGTTGATGAAGATCAGCGAGGGCCAGAAGTGGAGCTTGCCGAGGCGCTCGCTCATCTTCCGCCCGGTGGCCTTGGGGAACCAGTAGTAGATGCCGGCGAAGAGCGCGAACAGAGTGCCCGGGGCCACCACGTAATGGAAGTGCCCGATCACGTAGTAGGTGTCGTGGAGCGGGATGTCCGCGGCCGAGAGCCCCAGCGGCAGGCCGGTCAGGCCGCCGATGCCGAACATCGGCAGGAACGCGAGGGCGAAGAGCATCGGCGTGGTGAAGCGGATCGAGCCGCCCCACAGCGAGATGAGCAGCGAGGAGAGCAGCACCACCGAGGGGATCGAGATGATCATCGTGGTGGTCTGGAAGAACGCCGCCATCGTCGTGCCCATGCCGGTGAAGAACATGTGGTGCGCCCAGACCACGAACGACATGAAGCCCAGGAACCACAGCGCGAACACCATCAGCTTGTAGCCCCAGAGCGGCTTGCGGGTGTTGTTCGCGATCACCTCCGCCACGATCCCGAAGGCCGGCAGGATCAGCACGTAGACCTCGGGGTGGGCCAGGAACCAGAACAGGTGCTGCCAGAGGAGCGGGTTGCCGCCTCCGGTCCAGGGCGCCGCCTGGCCGCTCACCACGAGGCCGCTCGGCATGAAGAAGCTGGAGCCGGCCAGCCGGTCCATGAGCTGCATGATTCCCGCGGCTTCGAGCGGCGGGAAGGCGAGGAGCAGCAGGAACGAGGTGACGAGCTGAGCCCAGACGAAGAACGGCAGGCGGAAGTAGGAGAGGCCGGGGGCCCGGAGCTGCACGGTGGTGACGATGAAGTTGATCGAGCCCAGGAGCGACGAGGTGATGAGGAAGATCATGCCGAGGAGCCACATCGTCTGCCCCTGGCCGGCGATGACCGACAGCGGCGCGTACGAAGTCCAGCCGGACTGCGCGGCGCCCCCCGGCACGAAGAAGCTGGCCAGCATCGTCACGCCGCCCAGGAAGTACGACCAGTAGCTCGCCATGTTGATCTTCGGGAACGCCATGTCGGGAGCGCCGATCTGCAGCGGCAGCACGAAGTTCCCGAAGCCGCCCACCGCGAGCGGCACCACGCCGAGGAACACCATGATGGTGCCGTGCATGGCGCCGAGCTCGTTGTAGAACTCGGGCAGCATGGAGCCTCCCGGCATGCGGGCCTCGCCGAGCAGCGCCCCGAGCCACGGCAGCGCACGGCCGGGAAAGGCGAGCTGCCAGCGCATCAGCATGACCAGGCAGAAGCCGAAGAACAGGAACAGCAGACCGGTCACCGCATACCAGATGCCGATGACCTTGTGATCGGTCGAGAACACGTACTGGCGCCAGAAGCCCAGATGCTCATGCTCGGCGTGCGCGTGCGCAGGGTCCTGATGGGCGGGCGCAGTTTCGACTTCGTGGATGGCCATGACTCTCCCTGAGTGCTTTAGGGTTCCGCGGTCGTTCGTGCGGTCACTTGCTCGGCGGCGCGAACGAGAAGTTGGCGGCGCCCGGCTTGCCTTCGGCGACGGTCACTTTCGCGGTCTTGACCCCGAGCTTCTCGTGCCAGGCCTCGATTTCGTAGGTGCCCGCAGGCAGACCCGAGATCTTGAACTTGCCGTCCTTGCCCGAGACGGCGTAGAAGGGGTTGGTGAAGACGCCGACGTACGAGGACATCCACGGGTGGACGTCGCACTTGATCAGGAACATGCCTTCCGCCTTGCCGAACTTGTGGTCCGCGGTGGTGCGGTTGGCCGGCATGGCGAGGTTGAATTGCGTGTTGACCTTGGGCAGAGCGTGCACGTTGTGCAGCAGGCCGTCGGAGTTGCGGAGCTGCAAGGTCTGGCCCAGCCGGATGCCGAGCACGTGCGGGCGGTACTGGCAGCCCTTCTGGTCGATCACCGCCGGCTTGGGCGGGACCGGGAAGCTGCCCTTGACGGGGCTCTTGACCCGCACCATGACGTTGGCCATGGCGTTGCCGGGTCCGAGCACCAGCGCCTCGCTCGGCACCGGGCCTTTGTGCTTGGCGGCACAGACCGGGTCCATGGCGAGGGGCTTCAGGGTGGGGACCTTCCCGGTGTAGGTGACGGCGCCGGTGATGTCGCCGGCGAGGACGGGGCCGGCGATACCGCCGGCAAGGGCGAATGAGATGGCCAGGACCATGAGCTGCTTGGACATAAGAGAGCTCCTCTGCGTGGACATTCTTGATTCAGACATTCTCGAAGGTGAGCGACTCCGGCAGGCGCGGGTCACGCAACGGCACCAGCGCCTGACGGCTCAACACGAAGCCGAAGGCCGCCAGAAAGACACCGCAACAGCCGAGGACGGCCGCCGCGTCGAGCAGACTGGGAACCATACCGGCCGGGTGCAGATTGGGCATCACCAGCCAGTATAAGTCAAGGAGATGCATGGCCAGCAACCACAGCGACGCCGCCGCCAGGGCCGCGGCGTTGCGCTTGACGGTGCGCGGCAGGAGGAAGAAGAACGGCACGATGAAGTGGCCGAGGGCGAGGACGATGCTGGCGGTGCGCCAGGAACCGGCCATGCGCTGGGCGAAGAAACCGGTCTCCTCCGGCAGGTTGGCGTACCAGATCAGCATGTACTGCGAGAACGCCATGTAGGCCCAGAAGGAGACGAAGGCGAAGAGCAGCTTGCCGATGTCGTGCTGGTGCTCGTCGTTCGTCACCTCGGCCAGCAGGCCGGTGCGCCGGCCGGCGATCACCACCAGCGCCAGGAAGGCGAAGAAGCCCATGGCCGAGCCGGCGAAGAAGTAGAGGCCGAAGATCGTCGAGTACCAGTGCGGGTCGAGCGACATCAGCCAGTCGAAGGCGAAGAAGGTCACCGTGAGGGCGAACAGCAGCAGCCCCGGAGCGCTCGTCCGCCGCATCCGCCGGGTCAGCTCGTGGTCGCCGGTCGCATCCTGGAGCCGCGACAGCCGGCCGAACCAGAGCGCCAGGGCGGACCAGATGACGAAGTAGGCCGCGGTGCGGCCCAGGAAGAACTTCACGTTGAGGTAGCGCTCTTTGTGCTGAAGCAGGGGGTCCTCGGCGACGGCGTCGGGGTGAGTCCAGTGGAAGAGGTCGCCCATGCTGAAGAGCAGCGGCACGAAGAGCAGAGCCAGGAACGGCAGCGTCGCCATGACGTTCTCGGCGATCCGCCGCACCACCACGCTCCAGCCCGCCTGCGTGGCATGCTGGACGAGCACGAAGAAGAGCCCGCCCAGGGCGATGCTCAGCACGAACAGCGATCCGACCAGCCACGAGTGCCAGAGCTGGCGCCGGGCCGCCTCGCTCGCCAGGCCGAGCGCCAGGCTGCCGCCGAGCCCCACCACCGCCAGCGCCAGGCCGATCACCGGCAGGCGGCGCCACGAATGCCTGGCCGGGAGCCACAGCGACGTTGCCTGCAGCACGGCCGGCCGGGAATGGGAAGAGGCGGAGTGATGTCCGGGGTCGTTCATTCTCTTCTCTAGGTGCGCGTCGCGAGCGTCAGGGGGCTCCGGGCGAGCTTTCCACCAGCTCGACCTCTTTGGCGCCCAGCCGGCGCAGCAGGTCGGCCGTGCCGTTGGCGTCGAACTTGGGATCCCAGGACTCGATCGAGATAAAGAAGCCGTCGTCGCTCGCCCGCTCGAATCTCTTGGAGGAGAAGAGCGGGTGATGGAATGTCGGCAACTGGTTCATGGCGAACATCCCGAACACGGCGCCCAGGGCGCCGCCCAGCACGCCCAGCTCGAAGGTCACGGGCACGAAGGCCGGCCAACTGAAGAAGGGCTTGCCGCTGATCACCAGCGGGTAGGCGGTGGTGCTCACCCAGCCCTGGAGACCCATGCCGGCCGCGGCGCCGCCGAGCCCCAGCACGAGAGAGATCCAAGGCAGGCGCGAGGCCTTGAGGCCCATGGCGCGCTCGAGCCCGTGGACGGGGAACGGCGTATGCGCGTCCCAGCGGGTGTAGCCGGCGTCGCGCACGCCCTCGCAGGCGTGGTAGAGCTCGGCCGGAGTCGCGAACTCGGCGAGAGCGCCGAAGAGTCCGTCGGGCGGCAGGCTGGGACGCAGGAGGCCCATCAGAGGGCTCCTCCGCGGGCCAGGTCCGGCGCCCCGCCGGCGCGGACCGGCGCGTGCTCGATCGCCGGCGCCTCCTGGGGGTGAGCGACCGCCTGGGGCAGCACGGTCTTCACCTCGGCCGTCGCGACCACGGGCACGAAGCGCACGAACAGACAGAACATGGTGAAGAACAGGCCGAAGCTGCCGATCATCGTCGTGATGTCGAAGAGCGTGGGAACGAAATAGAACCAGCTCGACGGCAGGAAGTCGCGGTGGAGCGAGGTGACGATGATGACGAAGCGCTCGAACCACATGCCGACGTTGACGAAGATCGACAGCACGAACAGCCAGGCGAGCGACGACCGCACCTTCTTGAACCAGAAGAGCTGCGGCACCAGCACGTTGCAGCTCACCATGGTCCAGTAGGCCCAGGCGTAGGGTCCGAAGGCGCGGTTCTTGAACGTGAACAGCTCGTAGGCGCTGCCCGAGAACCAGGCGACGAAGAACTCCAGGCTGTAGGCGTATCCCACCATCATGCCGGTGAGCAGCATGATCTTGGCCATGTAGTCGAAGTGCTTCATGGTGATGATCTGCTCGAAGCCGAAGACCTTGCGCATGATCACCATCAGCGTCACCACCATGGCGAAGCCCGAGAAGATGGCGCCGGCGACGAAGTAGGGCGGGAAGATCGTCGTGTGCCAGCCGGGGAGCTGCGAGGTGGCGAAGTCCATCGACACGATCGAGTGGACGGACAGCACCAGCGGCGTCGCGAGGCCGGCGAGGATCAGGTACGCCTTCTCATAGTGCTGCCAGTGGCGCATCGAGCCGCGCCAGCCGAGGGCGAAGGCGCCGAAGATCTTCTGCCGCAGACCGGTCGAGCGGTCGCGCATGGTGGCGAGGTCCGGCACCAGGCCCACGTACCAGAAGAGCAGGGAGACGGAGCCGTAGATCGAGACCGCGAAGACGTCCCACATCAGGGGGCTGCGGAACTGCGGCCACATGGCCATCTGGTTGGGGATCGGGAACATCCAGTACGCCACCCAAGGGCGGCCGATGTGGATGCCGGGGAAGATCAGGGCGCACATCACGGCGAAGAGGGTCATCGCCTCGGCCGAGCGGTTGATCGAGGTGCGCCACTTCTGGCGGAACAGGAAGAGGATCGCCGAGATCAGGGTGCCGGCGTGGCCGATGCCCACCCAGAAGACGAAGTTGGTGATGTCGAAGGCCCAGCCGACAGGGTTGTTGAGGCCCCAGACGCCGATCCCCTCCCAGAACAGCCAGGCGATGCTCACCACGAGCAGGCCCAGCATCGAGAGGGAGACGAGGAAGCAGATCCACCAGCCGCGGGTGGGCGGGCGCTCCAGGGGCCGTGCCACCGCCTCGGTGACGGCATGGAAGGTCGGTGCTCCGAGGATCAACGGGGGACGGTGGTCGACCGGATCGGCCAGACCGGCCGAAGCGGCGGTCTGGCCGTGGTGGCCTGCGATCGGGTCGCTCTCGGTTTGCGTTCCGCTCATCGCTTGCTCGTCCCCGTATTGGGCGTCCGCCAATGCCCTGAGGTTCCGGTCTGCCGGTTCCCGGGCCAGATTGTAGACAGGCTCAGCGCGGGGAATGATGGCACAAGCCACGTTCCAGTGGCTAGATCCCAAAAAGGCTCTACCGCCCTCTACCAGCCGTACTCGTAGTAGCAGTATCCCTGGCTCAGGCACGTGGCGACCGAGGCGCTCGGGCACCAGCTCCTGCACTGGGACGAATAGGTGCAGGTGCGGGAGACGCACTTGGCCGCGGCGGGCGGCGGGTTGAGCGCCGTGAAGCCAAAGGCGAGGGCAAAGGCGGCGAGGGTCAGACGGAGCTTCGTGAGTCGGGTCATGCGCTTCCTCCTTGCGTCAGGTGAAGGGTACAGCGACGACAGAGAGTTGATGATATGCCAAAAGCTCTCTAGCGGGCGGGGCTCGTCCCCACCCGCTTGACCACCAGGATCGTCGTGTCGTCGGGCGGCGCCTCCGACTTGATGTGGGTCCGCCAGTCGGCGAGCAGCGTGTCCAGGATCTCGGCCGCGGGGCGGTGCTCCAGGGTGCGCAGCACCTCGCGGGGCCGGTCGAACCCGTAGGGGTTGGCGTTCCAGTCGATCGCCTCGAACAGCCCGTCCGAGCAGAAGACCAGGACGCCGCCCGGCGGGACCTGCAGCCGGACGTCTTCATAGCGGCGCTCCGGTCCCTGGCCGAGCGGCAGGCCGGGGAGCTCGATCTCGGAGACCTCGCCGCCGGAGATCGCCAGCGGGTAGGGGTGGCCGGCGTTGGCGTAGACCGCCTCGCCGGTCGCGGGGTCGAGCCGCAGCAGGGCGAGCGAGGTGAAGTTGCGCCGCGTGCCGCCGCGGCGGATCACCCGGTCGACTCCGCGCAGCACCTCGGCCGGGCTGCGGCCCGGCGCCACCAGGCTGGTGAGCGCCGCCGTCGTCATGGCGTGGACGATCGAGCAGGAGTAGCCGTGGCCGGCGACGTCGCCCGCGGCGATCCAGAGGTGGCCGTCGTCGTCCAGCAGGAAGTCGTAGAGGTCTCCCCCCGCTTCGGTGGCGAGCAGCGACCGCGCCGCGATCTCCCAGCCTTCGACCTGTGGGATCTCGGTGGGCAGCAGGCCGATCTGCATGCGCGCCAGGAGGTCCATCTCGTACTGGATCCGCCGCTCCTCTTCCAGGCGCCGCATGAACGCGGGGGGCTCCAGGCGCTGGAGCTCGACCTGCTCGGGCCGGCGCAGGCCCACGAGCCCGAGGACCAGGAAGGCGGCGGACAGCCCGGCCGTGGCGCCGAAGGTCACCGGCAGCCAGTTGAGGTGCAGCCCTGAGAAGACCGCGGCGGGCAGCAGGAACGAGGCGACCGAGGCGGTGAGCAGGGCGGTGAGGCCGAAGCGGCGGGCGAGGAAGACCAGCAACCCGACCACGGCGATGTTCGCCGCGACCTGCAAGGCGTCCGGATGGATCTGCAACGGCGCGATGAAGAGCGCCCCCGCCAGGACGGCCGCCCACATCGCCCAGCGGGTGGCCAGGAACCGGCGGGTGAAGGCGATGACCAGGGTGACCAGGGCGGCGAGCGAGATGCCGTCTCCGAGCGGGCTGTGCGAGCCGCTGAAGACCGGGAGGTGGACGCTCGCCTCCCCCGGCCACGAGCCGGGGAGGGCCACGCTCGAGGACAGCAGTGCCAGGCGGAGCCCGGCGGCGACGCCGCCGAGCGCCAACCCGTAGAGCAGGGCGCGTCCGCCACGCGGGCCGAGCCGTCCGGCCCGCAGCGAGTCGAGGCTGGTGGTGAAGCTGGAGTCCGCGGAACGCAGCAGCGACTCGCCCGCCGACCAGACCAGGAAGATCCAGAAGCCGATGAGCGCCGCTGGCACCAGGGCGCCGAAGATCTCTTCCACGCTCGACGCGACGACCGCGGTCGTCGCCGAGGCCAGGAAGGTGACCGCTCCCAGGAGCGCGCCGTTGATCAGGTCGATCCGCCGGCGGATGGCCAGCACCAGGAACAGGCCCAGGGTCGAGAGAAAGACGAGCACGCCGGGAACCGCTCCGAGGACGCCGCGGATCCAGGGAATCCTGCGGCCGCGGGCGATCGCCTGCTCCGTACCACCAAGCCGCCGGTTGATGTCGATCATCCCTCCCTGGGGAGTGATCGCCTGAAGGTGTTGGGGCGGCTCGCTCCCCAGGATCGGAAACAGCTGGACCGGGTTGCTCATGCGTTGCGTCGAGTGCCGCGGGCCCAGCGACTCCCCGGATGCGAGCAGCAGGCGGGCGAATCTCTCCACGTCCTTCGTCTGGGCGAAGGACCGCTCGAAGAGGACCTGGATGAATTCCAGGCCGCCCACCCTCCACTCGATGCCGCGAGGGGCGCCCAGCGGAGAGAAAGCGGCGTCCAGGTACCAGAGGGTGTCGGCGCCCGGCAGGGAGCCCGCCCGGCCGACCTGGATCTGGAGCCCCGCACCCAGGTTGGCCAGCGACTTCGGCCGGTCGCCGCCCAGCGCCTCGCCGGCCAGCCGCAGATTCTCCTCGTTGAGGCTCAGACGGACCCGCGGCTTGCCGGGCTCCAGGCGGATGTCGAGCGGGCGCGCCAGCTCTTCGTGACGTTGGACGAAGAAGCGCTCCTCCGGCAGCCGCTGGGCATGCCACTCGGGCAGCCACCTCCGGGCGAGGAGCACGCCGGCGGTCAAGGCCAGGGCTCCCAGGAGCAGGGCGATCGTGAGCTGGCGGATCTCGGAAGGGCTCTTCATGGCGGGTCTGTGCTCTATCTACGCGGTTTCACCCGGAGAGTTTTACACGGCTTCGTTTCCTCGATTTGCTAGAATCCCGCGACGCCGACCGTCTGTCCCCCGTCCCGAGACCTGTGATTGAGGATATGAAGATATGCCCCGTTTGTCCCGCGTCCTGAACTTACTGGTGCTTTTCGTGCTTGCCGCCATGCCGCTCGCGGCCCAGCAGCCGCCGCCGAAGAAGATGGTGATCCTCGGCTTCGACGGCGCCGACGCCAAGCTCACCCGGCAATGGATGGACGAGGGCAAGCTGCCCAACCTCGCGAAGCTGCGCGGCCAGGGGACCTTCGCGCCGTTGCGGCCGACCATCCCGTCGCAGACGCCGGTCTCCTGGTCCACCTTCTCGACCGGCCTCAACCCGGGCCGGCACGGCGTCTTCGACTTCCTGAAGCGCGACCCGAAGGATTACACGCCCGCTTTCGCGGCGGGCGAAGCGGGCAGGGCGGACTTCCTCTTCGGCAAGAACAACGGCTGGATCGTGGGGCTGATCACCGCGGCCGTCATCGCTCTCCTTCTGCTGCTCATCCTGAAGCTCTTCCGCCTGCGCTGGGTGGTCGTCGCCACGATCGCCCTGGTGCTGGGCATCGCGGCCGGCGTGGGCTCCGGCGTCGCGGCGACGCGCCTGCTCCCCGAGTCGCGGCCCATCCTGATCAACGGCCAGCAGGGCGATACCTTCTGGAAGCTGCTCGGCGGCGCGGGCAAGCGGGTGACGGTGATGCGCATCCCGGTGACGTTCCCGCCCAAGGGCTTCGAGCACGGCGAGCTCCTCTCCGGCCTCGGCGTGCCGGACCTGTCGGGGCGCATCGGCAAGCCCTTCTACTTCACCTCCGAGCTGTTCTTCTCTCCCAAGGGGGGCGGCGACTTCAAGGTCGAGGTCGTCGAGCTGGTGGACAACCGCGGCGTCATCGACACCGAGATCCCGGGACCGCTGAACGAGCTGTTCCCCGAGGCCGACGGATCGAAGGAGCCGATCAAGATCCCCATGACCCTGACGGTGGCGGAGGGCCGCCAGAGCGTCCGCATCCAGGTCTCGGACAGCGACATCACGCTCAAGCCGGGCCAGTGGAGCGAATGGGAGCGGTTCACCTTCCCCTTCAATTCGCTCATCAAAGTCAAAGGCATCGGCCGCTTCAAGCTGCTGTCGATCGATCCCGAGGTGCGGCTCTACCTCTCGCCCCTCGACTTCGACCCCGAGAACCTCCCCCCCGGTTTCGACGTCACGGCGCCCGCGGGCTTCGTCGAGGAGCTGACCCACGACTACGGGCTGTTCAAGACCCGCGGCTGGACCATCGACACCTGGTCGCCGACCTCCGGCACCATGGACGAGCAGAGCTTCCTCGAAGACGTGAAGATGACGGTGGACAAGGAGGAGGAGATCCTGAACGGCCTCCTCGCCAAGGACGACTGGGACGCGCTCGTCTACTACTTCGAGTTCACCGACCGGGTGCAGCACATGATGTTCCGCTACTTCGACCCCAAGCACCCGCTCTACAAGGCGGACGAGGCGGCGAAGTGGGGCGGCTCGATCCTCAAGTCCTACCAGGACATGGACCGGATCGTGGGCGAGGTGATGCGCAAGCGGCCGGACGCCGCGGTCCTGGTGGTGTCCGACCACGGTTTCGCCTCGTTCCGCCGCGGCATGAACTACAACACCTGGCTGGTGAAGAACGGCTTCATGACCCTGAACGGCCAGGACGCCAAGCGGATGAACCTGGAAGACCTGTTCGACCAGGGCGACTTCTTCGTCAACGTCGACTGGTCGAAGACCAGGGCCTACGCCCTGGGGCTCGGCCAGATCTACATCAACCTCGCCGGCCGCGAGGCGAAGGGGATCGTCAAGCCGGGCGCCGAGTACCAGCAGGTCGCCGCGCAGATCAAACAGGGCCTCGAGGCTTTCGTGGACGAGGAGACGGGCGAGCGTCCGGTGGCGCACGTCTTCACCCGCGACGAGGCCTACGAGGGAGTCTACGACCCGGCGCTGATCCCGGACCTGATCCCCTCCAACAGCGAAGGCTACCGCGTCGGCTGGCAGGACAGCCTGGGCGGCATCGGCAAGAGCATCGTCGAGCCCAACACCGAGATCTGGAGCGGCGACCACTGCTCGGTCTACCCGCCGCTGGTCCAGGGCATCCTCTTCAGCAGCCTCCCGCTGAACGTCGGGACCGGCGCCTACATGGGCGACGTGATGCCGACCATCCTCGACTTCTACGACGTCAAGCCGACGACGAACCTGGACGGGAAGAGCCTGCTGGTGAAGAGGTAGGGAGCAGTCGCCTCAGATCCCGGGACAACGGCCGGTTGTCCGCGGATCTGAGGCGTTGTCTCCTTATCTGAGCCAGATCTTCTTACAACGGGCCATTGTCTGCGGATCTGAGGCGTTTTCTCTTCATCTGAGCCAGATCTGTTTACAACGGCTCATTGTCTGAGAGGGTGTTTGGGAAGTCATTTCCGAGCGAGCCGTCCGAGCATCAGCCTTATCATGGCTAGCCTGATCATTGCCACGCTCGTCTCGGCAAAA
>JBKKAU010000317.1:0-29380 GCA_046714475.1 Thermoanaerobaculia bacterium | reverse complement strand
GCTCCAGCGCCGACTCGGCCGCGAGCATCGCGTCGCGCCGCGCGTCCAGGCGGCGCTGCACCCGCGGCGCCTGGAGGAGCAGGGACATGCCCATCAACAGGGCGACGCCCAGGACCGCCAGGGCGACCAGGACCTCGATCAGAGAGAAGCCGCTCTGGGGGCGCGGGCGGCGCATGGCCCGAGCCTAGCCCCCCTCGGCGTTTACCGCAACGTCTCCAGCATCCCCACGATCCCGGCCCGCACCAGGGCGACCGAGATGGCGGCGAGGAACAGGCTCGCCACCTTGGCGACGGCCCGGCTGACCGCCGGGCCGATGAACCGGCCGATGTAGGGCGCGAAGGCGAGCACCAGGAAGACCAGGACCATGTTGGCCACCAGCGAGGTCAGCGTCGGCAGATAGCCGTAGGCCTCCCGCGACACCAGCACCGAGGTGATCGCGGCCGGGCCCATGATCAGCGGGATGCCGAGCGGCACCACGCCGATCGCGTCGCCGGGCTCGGCGTCCCGGGTCGGGTCGCGGCGCCGGTAGTCGCCGAAGATCAGGTTGGAGATGCTGAGCACCAGCAGGATCAGGCCGCCGCCGACCCGCAGGTCGTTCACCGTGATGCCGAGCACGGAGAAGATGAGCTGTCCGGCGAAAAGGATCAGCACGGCGATCAGCGACGCCGTCGCCACCGCCTGGAGGGTGAGCCGGCTGCGCGCGGCGGCCTCCATCTCCTCGGTCAGGGCCAGGTACATGGGGATGAGCCCCAGCACGTTGATGGCCACGAAGAGCGGCAGGAAGCTCTCGATGTACGGGTTCATGGACGGGTTCGGCGGAGGCCGCACCGTGGAGCCTATCGCGGGAAGGGGGTGGGGAGAAGAGGGCGGGGGCGTTGACCTACGCCCCCCCGGATAAGAACCTTACCGGCTGCTCTTGCCGGCCGGCGGCGGGGTCTGACCCGCGACCTGCATCACGTTGTTGACTTTCACGACGCCTTCGGTCTCCTCGGCGAGCTTCTGCGCCTGCGCGCTGACCGACTGCGAGGTCACCTTGCCGCCCAGGGTCACCACGCCGTCCACGGTGTCGACGTCGATCTGGAAGGGGTTGATCTCCGGGTCGGCGAGAAGCTTGGCCTTGACCTTGGTGCTGATCGCGGCGTCGCTCAGCACCTCCCGGGCGACCGGCCCGACCTCCTGCTCGATGCGCTCGGCGCCGCGCTCCAGAGCGCCGCCCACCGCCTGCGCACCCTCCTGGACCTGCTCGGCGCCGCGCTCCAGCGCCGCGCCGGTCTTCTCGAGGTTCTCCTCGACCTTGTCGCCGTCCACGCGGATCGTGGTATTGCCCTGAGCGTCCTCTTCCTTGCTGACCGCGACGTCGCCCCGGTCGCAGCCGGTCAGCCAGAGAACGCCCACGGTCGCCCCGACCGCCAGCACCCGATACAACGCTCTCGTTTTCATGGCTTTTTCTCCTAAGACAAAAAAGGAGGGGAGGCGCATACTGGATCGTTCATTCCAGGTCGCCTCCCCTTTCAGGGAGGGGCCGCGAAAGGCCTCTTGAAATGGGTTCCGATGTGCAGCTTCCATGCCAGGGAGAGGGCGTTCACTTCACTCCTACCGTTTCCCCGCCCCTTCCTTGGGAGGAGCTGCACGATTTACAACGTGATCGGGAGCAGGCGCTCGCGTCGGCGTTGGGCGCAAGCGTCCAGCGGCTCCGGCAGGTCGATCGCGACGCGCTCGATGCCGCTGTAGACGTTGAAGCGGTCGCCGCGCAGGAAGCCGATCAGGGTGACGCCGAAGCGCTGGGCCAGCTCCACCGCCAGGCTGCTCGGCGCGGAGACGGCGCAGACGACCGGCACGCCCGCGACCAGGCACTTCTGCAGGATCTCGTAGCTGGACCGGCCGCTGACCATCACCAGGTGGTCGTGAAGCGGCAGGCGGGAGTCGAGGAAGGCCCGGCCGAGCAGCTTGTCGAGCGCGTTGTGCCGGCCCACGTCCTCGCGCGCGCCGAGCAGCCCTCCGGTGGCGTCGAAGAGCGCCGCCGCGTGGAGCCCGCCGGTCGCCGCGAAGAGGCCCTGGTGCTGCCGGAGCGTGCCGGGGAGCGAGCGCAGGACTTCGGGAGAGACCACAGGCCCGCTCGGCAGCTCCGCCGCCACCCGCAGCCGCAGCGTCTCCAGGCCGGCCTTGCCACAGACGCCGCAGGCGCTGGTCGCGAAGAAGTGCCGGTCCAGGGGCGCGAGCTGGGGCTCCGGCCCGGCGCCCAGCTCGACCTGCACGATGTTCGGCGCCACGGCGTGGATGCCCACGATCCGCTCGGGCCGGTCGACCACCCCTTCGGCGCGGAGGAAGCCGGCAGCCAGCTCGCTGTCTTCCCCCGGGGTGCGCATGGTGACGGCCACGACGCGGCTCTGCCCTTGCCAGCCGAGCCGGATCTCCAGCGGCTCTTCGACCGCCAGCTGATCGGACCGGGACTCGCCGCCCGCCTCCTCGATCTTCCAGATCCGGGTGGTGACCTTGCCCGCCATGAGGTTAGCTTCTCACAACGGCACGCATCTTGCGTTTCCCGGCCCGCGGAGGATCGGCCATGGCGCGAGCGATCTGGAAGGGCAGCATCAGCTTCGGACTCGTCAACATCCCCGTCGGGCTCTACTCGGCGGAGAAGCCCAACGAGCTCAGCTTCGACCTGCTGGACAGCCGGGACAAGGCGCACATCCGCTACAAGCGGGTCAACGAGCAGACCGGCAAGGAGGTCCCCTGGGAGCAGATCGTCCGGGGCTACGAATTCGAGGAGGGCCAGTACGTCATCGTCAGCGACGAGGACATGAAACGCGCCAACCCCGAGGCAACCCAGACGGTCGACATCGTCGGCTTCGTCGACCTCGAAGAGATCAGCCCTACCTTCTTCGAGAAGCCCTACTTCCTGGGGCCGGACAAGAAGGGGCGCAAGAGCTACGCGCTGCTGCGCGAGGTGCTCAAGCGCACCGGCAAGGCGGGGATCGCCACGGTGGTGATCCGCACCAAGCAGCGCCTGGCCGCGGTCGTCCCCCAGGACGACGTCCTCCTGCTGCAGATCCTGCGCTATGCCCACGAGCTGCGCACCGCCGAGGACCTCGACCTGCCCGCGGGCAAGGAGGGGGTCACCGACCGCGAGCTCGACATGGCGGAGCGCCTCGTCGAAGGCATGGTCGACACCTGGGACCCGGAGCAGTTCCACGACACCTACCGGGACGACGTCCTCAAGATGATCAAGCGCCGGGTCGACGCCGGCCAGCTCGAGTCCGCCCCCGAATCGCCGGAAGAGGAGGAGAAGCCGGCGCGCGGCCAGGTGGTCGACCTCATGGCCCTGCTCAAGCAGAGCGTGGACGAGGGCGGCCGGCAGGGCGCGAAAAAGACCTCCGCCGCTGCCGGCAAGGCAGCTTCCAAAGCTGCCGCTCCGGCCCAGAAGGCGACCCCCGCGGCCAAGAAGCCGGCGCGAAAGCCGGCCCGCGCCGCCAAGAAGTCGGGCTCCAAAAGGAAGAGCGCCTGAGCCATGGCCCTCGAGGAATACCGCCGCAAGCGGCGCTTCGACGTCACGCCCGAGCCATCGGGCAAGGTCGGCAAGCGGAAGGCCAAGGAGCTCACCTTCGTCATCCAGAAGCACGCCGCCACCCGCCTCCACTACGACTTCCGGCTGGAGATGGAAGGGGTGCTCCGCAGCTGGGCGGTGCCCAAGGGGCCAAGCCTCGACCCCGGCGAGAAGCGCCTGGCGGTCCACGTCGAGGACCACCCGCTCGACTACGGCACGTTCGAGGGGATCATCCCCAAGGGGCAGTACGGCGGCGGCACGGTGCTGCTCTGGGACCAGGGCACCTGGCACCCGGAAGGCGACCCGGTCGCGGACTACCGCAAGGGCCGGCTCAAGTTCCGCCTCGACGGCGAGAAGCTCCAGGGCTCCTGGATGCTGGTGCGCATGCACGGCGACCGGGCCGGTGAGGACAAGGAGAACTGGCTCCTCGTCAAGGAGAAGGACGAGACCGCCGAGCCCGGCAGCGGCGAGGCCGTCATCGAGCGGAACCCGCAGAGCGTCGCCTCGGGCCTCAGCCTGGAGGAGATCGCCGCCAACCCCGAGCGCGTCTGGCAGTCGAACCGCGAGGAGAAGGTCAAGACCGCGGCGCGCAGGGCGGGCGCGAAGGCGGTGACGGCGAAAAAGGCGGCAGGCTCGGCGGTCGACCCCAAGGCGATCGAGGGAGCGCGCAAAGCCAAGATGCCGGAACGCGTCGAGGCCCAGCTCGCCACCCTGGTCGACGAGGTGCCGCGCGGGGCCGAATGGATCCACGAGCTCAAGTTCGACGGCTACCGGGCGCTCTGCCACGTCCAGGGAGGCAAGGCCCGGGTCATCACCCGCAACGCCAAGGACTGGACCGACCGCTTCGCCGTGGTCGCCCGCGCCGTCGAACGGCTGCCGGTGCGCGAAGCGGTGCTCGACGGCGAGGTCGTGGTGCTCGAGCCCAACGGCACGAGCAGCTTCCAGGCGCTCCAGAACGCCATGTCGGAGGGCCGCGAGAACGACCTCGTCTACTTCGCCTTCGACCTCCTCCACCTGGACGGCTACGACCTGCGGCGCGCGCCGCTGCTCGCCCGCAAGGAGGCTCTCGGAGCCCTGGTCGCCGACCTGTCCGGGGACGGGCCCGGCGAGGGGACGATCCGCTTCAGCGACCACGTGCAGGGCTCGGGGGAGGACTTCTACCGCCAGGCCTGCGGCTTCGCGCTCGAAGGGGTGATCGCCAAGCGGGGCGACCTCGGCTACCACGGCGGCCGCAACAAGGACTGGCTCAAGATCAAGTGCGTCAAACGCCAGGAGCTCGTGATCGCCGGCTTCACCGAGCCCGCGGGCTCGCGCGTCGGCTTCGGCGCCCTGCTGCTCGGCGTCTATGAAGGGGACGACCTGGTCTTCGCCGGGAAGGTCGGGACCGGCTTCAACGACAAGACCCTGCGCGAGATGCGCCGCCGCCTGGGCAAGATGGAGGTGAAGGAATCCCCCTTCACCAAGACGCCGCGCCCTATCGCCCGTAAAGCGACCCGCGAGGCGGCCCGCGGCGACGTCCACTGGGTCCGCCCCGAGCTGGTCGGCGAGGTCGCCTTCACCGAGTGGACACGCGAGGGGATCCTGCGCCACCCCACCTTCCAGGGGCTGCGCGAGGACAAATCCCCCCGCCAAGTGGTCCGCGAGACGCCGCAGGCGCCGCCGGAGGAGAAGAAAAAACCCGCCGCCCGTTCCGTCGCCGCGCGGCCCGCTGCCAAGACAGCGACCAGGAAGGCCGCGGCTAAGAAAAAAGCGGCCCCGCCGCCCAAGCTCGGGCCGGAACGGACGGGCAAGACGACTGAGATCGGCGAGATCGGCGAGATCGGCGGCGTCCGGCTGAGCAGCCCCGGCAAGGTGCTCTATCCGGAGCAGGGGGTCACCAAGAGCGAGCTGGCGCTCTACTACGAGCGGATCGCCGACTGGATCCTGCCTCACATCGAAAACCGTCCCCTGACCCTGGTGCGCTGCCCCGAAGGACAGGCCAAGGAGTGCTTCTACCAGAAGCACGTCAACGAGCGCTTCCCCGCCGCGGTCCACCGGGTCGAGGTCGACGAGAGCGCCAAGGCCGTCCCCTACGGCGCCATCGACTCGTTGAAGGGGCTGATCTCGCTGGTCCAGATGGGCGCGCTGGAGCTTCACATCTGGGGCTCGCGCCGCGACCAGATCGAAAAACCCGACTACGTGGTCTTCGACCTCGACCCCGACGAAGGGCTGGGCTGGGAGCGGGTGGTCGAGGGCGCCCTGAGGGTACGCGACCGGCTGGCCGGGCTGGGGCTCGAGACTTTCCTCAAGACCACCGGCGGCAAGGGGCTGCACGTGGTGCTGCCGCTGACGCGCCGGCTCGAATGGGACGAGGTCAAGGCCTTCACCAAGGCGGTCTCCGAGGACATCGCCGCCTCCGAGCCGGACCGCTACACCTCCAAGCTCCCCAAGGTCCGCCGCCAGGGCAAGATCTTCATCGACTACCTCCGCAACGGGCGCGGCGCGACCTCCATCGCCGCCTTCTCCACCCGCGCCCGTCCCGGCGCGCCGGTCTCGGCGCCGCTCTTCTGGGAGGAGCTGGAATCGGACGTGCGCGCCAACACGTTCAACGTTCGGAACCTCCCGCAACGGCTCGCAAGCCTCCGCGCCGATCCCTGGGAGGGCATCTATAAGGTCCGCCAGTCGATCACCGCGGCCATGAAGAAAGCCGTCGGCATGACCTAAGCTTCACCGTCCACCATGAACGAAGTTGAATCCGGGGTGTCTCCCCGAGGAGTCCTCATGAAGTCGAAGACCATCCCCTCCACCCCGAACCGCCGCGGCGGGCTCGCCCTGGCCGCCCTGCTGCTGCCGGTGGTGATCGCCGGCTGCCAGCGCGACAAGCCGATGCCGCCGCAGGTCGGCCAGATCCTCCGCGAGACCTTGGAGGTCGAGGCCCTGCCCGCGTCCGTGAGCAAGCAGAAGGAGCGGGCGCGCGCCTGGGAGGAGATGCGCCGCTTCTATCAGAAGCGCAACTTCCAGCCGGCGTGGTCCGACGGCCGCGGCCCGCTGCCGCAGGCCGAGGCGCTGCTCGCGGCCATCGATCCGCTGGCCGCCGAGGGGCTCGACCCGCGCCGCTACGGCAAGGACCAGCTCACCGGCCTGTTCCCCGAAGGGTTCCCCGAGGAGAAGCGCTGGAAGGGGCTCCAGGACGACCCGCAAGTCCAGCGCCGGGTGGCCGACTTCGACGCCCAGCTCACCTACACGTACCTGACCCTCGCCGCGCACATGGCGGTCGGCCGGCTGCAGCCGGAGACCATCCGCGCCGACTGGTACACCAAGCCGCGCAACGTCGACCTCGACGCCCAGCTCGAGAAGACGCTGGCGTCGCACGACGAGGAGGCGGTCCTCAAGTCCTTGCGCGGGCTGGCGCCGCCGAACGAGGAGTACGCCCGGCTGCGCCAGGCGCTCGCCCGCTACCGCGACCTCGCGAACCGCGGCGGCTGGCCTACGGTGCCGGACGGACCGGAGTTGAAGCAGGACGACACCGGACCGCGCGTCGCCGCCTTGCGCGCCCGGCTGGCGGTGACCGGCGACCTCGCCGTACCGGAGAGTCAGGCGGCCGCACCGGCCGCCCCCGCTGCCAACACCGCTTTCGACCAGACCCTCGGCCAAGCGGTCTCGCGCTTCCAGCGGCGGCACGGCCTGGAGGTCACCGGCAAGGTGGACGAGGAGACGCTGGGGGCCCTGAACGTCCCGGCCCGGACCCGGGTCCGCCAGATCGAGGCCAACATGGAGCGCTGGCGCTGGATGCCGAGCCAGCTCGGCGAGCGCTACATCTGGGTCAACGTCCCCGAGTTCCGGATGGAGCTGATCGAGGGGACCCGGCCGGGCATCGCCATGCGGGTCGTGGTCGGCAAGGAGCAGAGCAAGACGCCGGTCTTCTCCGACAAGATGGAGTACCTGGAGCTGAACCCGACCTGGACCGTCCCGGACAGCATCATCCAGGATGAGATCCTGCCGGCGATTGCCAAGAACCCGGGGTACCTCGCCAGCCACGACATGGAGGTGCTGCCGGGCGAAAAGTTCCGCGTGCGGCAGCGGCCCGGGGCCGACAACCCGCTGGGGAAGGTGAAGTTCATGTTCCCCAACCAGTTCGACATCTACCTGCACGACACGCCGGCCGACCACCTGTTCGACCAGAGCGAGCGCGACTTCAGCCACGGCTGCATTCGCCTGGAGAAGCCGATCGAGCTGGCCGAGTACCTCTTGAAGGGCGACCCGAAGTGGACCCCCGAGGAGATCCGGGCCAAGCTCGCCACGGGCGAGAACGTGCAGGTGCCGCTGCCGCGACCGCTGCCGGTCCACATCCTCTACTGGACCGCCTGGACGGAGCCGGACGGCACCGTGCAGTTCCGCAAGGACATCTACGACCACGACGAGCGGCTGATCGAGGCCCTGGCCAAGGAGCCGTCCGTCCCGGTCGACCTCCCCGCGATCCGGGGAGAGGTCAGGGCGGCGAAGTAGCCTCACCCGCCAGGGGCGCGATTCATCGCGCCCCTGGCGTCGCGCCCTCCCGCGCCTTTGTCTTGCCTCCCGTCGTCTCTCCACGATATCTTTTGACGAGCATCGGAAGACTTTCTATACTCGGAGCCATGGCCGAGCCCGCCAGGAAGCACCCCCGCGGGGAGGAGCAGGAGCCGGACAACGAGCACCCGGTCCTCCTCCAACGCTGGGTCGAGCGCCCCGACGGCAGCCTCGAGCTCCTGGAAATACCTCTGACTCCAGAGGATTTCCTCGATCCGCAGCTCGAGGATCAATGGGTGCAAGGCATACCTCACAGCCATACCGCGCTGTACCTCTTCGGGTTGGTGGACCGTCACTTCGAGTCGGAAGAAGAGATCCTCGTGCTGTTCGACACGAAGCTCCTGCTCGGTCCTGGACTCCCTGGCCCGGCCCCGGACCTTGCCATCGTCTTCGGCGCCCGAGGCCCGGACCCGGAGGATGTGCGCAGCTTCAACGTCATCAAGCAGGGCGTCCTACCCTCTCTGGTCATCGAAGTGGTCTCCGACAATGCCGGGCTCCGGCGTACGGACGAGGTGGACAAGGTGAAGCTTTACGAACGGGTCGGCATTCCCGAGTACCTGCTTCTGGAGCTCCCCCGTAAGGCCAACCGCCGCCGGTTCCGCTGCAAGGGATACCGGCTGAGCCCGGAGCGACGGTACCGGCTGATCGAGCCCGACGCGGAGGGGTTCCTGCTCTCCGAGACCACGCAGTTGCGGTTTGGGACTCCGAAGGAGGGCGACCGGGTCGAGGTGTTCGACGCCAGGACCGGGAAGAAGCTCCTCAGCCAACGGGAATTAGGCCAGGCCTGGAAGGCCGAGGAGCAGGCTCGGAAGGCCGCGGAGCAGGCTTGGAAGGCGGCGGAGCAGGCTTGGAAGGCGGCTGAGGAAGAGGCTGTCCGGGAAAAGCAAGCCAGGAAAGCGGCGGAATCCGAGCTCGAGCGGCTGCGTGCCGAGGTCGAACGCCTGCGCTCAGGTTGAGCGCTTCACGTCATACCAGGTCCGCGCCACCGTCGCGGCCAGGATCAGCGCCCCGCCGGCGAGGGACCAGGAACCAGGGCGCTCGCCGTGCGCCAGCCAGGCCCAGATCGGGTTGAGTACCGGCTCCAAGAGCAGCAGCAGCGACGCCTCCAGCGCCGGCACGCGGCGCACGCCGCGGATCAGGAAGACGTAGGCGAGGGCGATCTGGAAGAGGCCCAGGAAGGCGATCCCCAGCCAGTCCGTCGCATGGCTCCCCTCCACCGGCAGCGCCGGCGCGAGACAGAAGAGGAAGGCGAAGACGCTCCCCCACAGGGCGGCGGCCGGCCCCCAGTCGTTGCCGCCGCGGCCGAGCGCGCGAAGCCCCATCACCGTCAACGCCCAGGTCAACCCCGAAAGGGCGGCTAGGATATTGCCCAGCAGCGGGTTGGGGGCCGTCGCCGAGACGGGATCGATGCCGATGAAGAAGGTCGAGAGCCCGAGCCCCAGAGCCCCCATGTACAGGAGGTCCGGCAGATGGATGCGCTCGCGCAGCACCCAGGGGGAGAGCAGCAGGACGTAGAGCGGCGCGGTGGCCTGCAGGAAGATGGCGCTCGCCGCGGTGGTCAGCTTGGTCGACTGGACGAACAGGACCATGGTGGCGGCGTACGCCGCCCCGACCGCGAGGACGCGCAAGGTCGGACGGCGCCGCGAATCCGGCAGCAGGACGAGGAACGCCAGCACCGCGACCGCGGAACGGAAGCTCGCCACCTGCCAGCCATTCAGGCCGATCCCCTTGACGATCGCGCCGCCGGTCGAGAACAGGGCCGCCGCCGCCAGCACCTGGAGACGCGGCGCGAGGGCCGTTCCGTCGTTTCGCATGCGGGGGATTCTCTCCGACGGTGGGCCTCCCGCACCAGACTCCTCAGGAGTGATACGATTCCACTGTACGTTCTGGTCATGATCCCACGCAATGGCATCCTCGCGGCCCTGACCCTGGGCCTGCTGCTTCAGGCGCCGGCCGCCGCCCAGGCCCCGCCCCAGGTCGCCTATGCCGTCCGCTCCGACGGCGACGACCGGCTCTACTCGATCAACCTCACGACCGGGGTCGCCACCGCGATCGGCAACGACACCGGCTTCGACGACATCGAGTCGCTCGCCTTCTCGACGGAGTGCAAGGCCCTCTACGGCATCGACGACGTCACCGACCGGCTCGTCACCTGTAACCTGACGACCGGCGCCTGCACCGCCGTGGGCGCCCTGGGGGTCGACGTCACCGACACCGGGCTCGCCTTCGACCTCGAAGGCAGCCTCTACATGTCGACGGACGCGCCCAAGAACCCGACCAACTTCTACTCCGTCGACCCGGCCACCGGGGCCGCCACCCGGGTCGGCAACCAGAAGCAGTCGGTCACCGGCCTCGCCGCCAGCTTCATCGGGGTCTACGGCCTGGGCGGCGACGGCGCCAACAACCTGGCGCGCCTGAACCCGCTGACCGGCGAGGCGACGCCGGTCGCGCCGCTCGGCGGCGTGACGATCACCGACGCCGGCCTGGACTTCGACGCCGGCGGCGTGCTCTACGGCTTGAGCGACGGCAGCGCCCGCAACGGCCCGAGCCAGATCTTCACCGTCGACCTCGAGACCGGCGCGGCGCGGGTCGTCGCCAACGTCTCCACCGGCGGGCGGGCGGCCAACGGCTTCGAGGGGATGGCGATCGCCGGCGGGATCTGCAGCACGCTCGGCCCCAAGGCGGTGGAGGACACCCCGACCTTGAGCGAGTGGGGACTGCTGGCCCTGCTCACCGCCCTCGCCACCTCGGGCGTGCTGCTGCTGCGCCGCGCGTAGCCCTCCAGCCCCGGATAGGGGGCCGGCCCTTGCCCCCTACCCGCCTCCTGAGCTAGCCTCTCTTTTGGGTAACCCACCCGGAACGACAGCAGCGGGAGCCGTCCACCTCCATGCCCGAGCCGCAGAGAAAGATCTTCGTCCTCGACACCTCCGTCATCCTCTACGACTTCAATGCCATCCAGAGCTTCCAGGAGCATGACGTCGCGATCCCCATCACGGTGCTCGAGGAGCTCGACCAGTTCAAGAAGGGCAACTCGGTCCTGAACCTGCAGGCCCGGGAGTTCATCCGCCAGCTCGACAAGCTCTCGGGACGGAACCTGCTCAGCGAGTGGATCCCGCTGGACGGCCCGGCGCGCGGCAAGATCCGCGTCATCGCCGAGGAGAACGGCCACCCTGACGCGTCCGACGTCTTCGGCGCGCGCAAGGCCGACCACCGCATCCTGAACACCGTCCTGAGCCTGACCAAGGCCGAGCCCGGCCGGCGCGTCATCCTCGTCAGCAAGGACATGAACCTGCGCCTCAAGGCGCGGGCCCTCAACCTGCCGGCCGAGGACTACGAGACCGTCAAGATCAAGGACATCGACCACCTCTACAAGGGCAAGAGCGAGCTCGAAGCCGATCCGGCGCTGATCGACCGGCTCTACCGCGAGGAGTCGATCCCCGTCGGCGACGTCCTGGTCGAGAAGCCGGTCGGCAACCAGTACTACATCCTGCGCGGCGAGGGGAAGTCGGCCCTGGCCTACTACAACCCGCGCGGCGAGCGCCTGGAACGGGTAATCAAGCCGCTGGCCTACGGCATCTCGCCCCGGAACGCCGAGCAGACCTTCGCCCTGCACGCGGTGATGAACCTCGACGTGCCGCTGGTGACCCTCTCGGGCGCCGCCGGCACCGGCAAGACCCTGCTCGCCCTGGCCGGCGCCATGGAGCAGCGGCGGCACTACCGCCAGATCTACCTCGCCCGGCCGATCGTGCCGCTCTCCAACAAGGACATCGGCTACCTCCCCGGGGACATCCTGTCCAAGATCAACCCCTTCATGCAGCCGCTCTGGGACAACCTGGGGATCATCAAGAACCAGTACGGCGAGAAGGAGCGGGAGTACAAGAAGGTCGACGAGCTGGTCGAGACCGAGAAGCTCCACATCGTGCCGCTCGCCTATATCCGCGGCCGGAGCCTCGCCAACGTCATCTTCATCGTCGACGAGGCGCAGAACCTGACGCCGCACGAGGTCAAGACCATCATCACCCGCGCCGGCGAGCGCACCAAGATCGTGCTGACCGGCGACATCTTCCAGATCGATACGCCCTATCTCGATGCGCACAGCAACGGCCTCTCCTACCTGATCGACCGCATCAAGGGCAACCCGCTCTACGCGCATGTCAACCTGGAGAAAGGCGAGCGTTCCGAGCTCGCGAACCTGGCGAGCACGTTGCTATAGGGCGTCGCGATGAACCGCGCCCCTACGGACCTTCCCCCGGAGGGGGGCCCGGTTTTTGCATTTCCGCTTCGCCGAAATACCAGCGCGGCCGTTGTACCGGCTGCCAGACGAACCCGAGGTCGCCGGTCACGGCCTTCATGAGGTAGGCCATGGCCTCGTCGACCGAATCGGTGGCGAAGATCCGCTGGCAGTCGGCCGGCAGGATCGTCCGCTCCTGGACCATGTTATGGCAGAGAAAATCGAGCAACGGCTGCCAGTAGTCGACGCCCATCAGGATCAGCGGGAAGTTCTTGATCTTGCCCGTCTGGATCAGGGTGGCGCATTCGAAGATCTCGTCCATGGTGCCGAAGCCTCCCGGCAGCACCACGAAAGCGTGCGAGTACTTGACCAGCATCACCTTGCGGACGAAGAAGTACCGGAACTCGACGAAGAGGTCGACGTAGGGGTTCGGCTCCTGCTCCTGCGGCAGGACGATGTTGCAGCCGACCGAGGGGGCGCCGACGTCGCGGGCGCCGCGGTTGGCCGCCTCCATGATGCCGGGACCGCCGCCGGTGACCACGGTGAAGCCGGCGCGGCCGAGCCGGCGGCCCATCTCGCGCGCCAGGGCGTAGTAGCGGTGGTCCTCGGGGAAGCGGGCCGAGCCGAAGACGGTGACGCAAGGGCCGGTGAAGTGGAGGTTGCGGAAGCCGCGGATGAAGTCGGCGCAGATCCGCGCCAGGCGCGCCAGCTCCGAGGTGCGGGTCTTCGGCCCTTCCAGGAATTTGCCGTCCTCCGGGCTCTCGGTCCCCTTGCCCCAGCGCGGCGCCTCGCCGCTCCGCGCCGCCGCCTCGGCCTCAATGGCCGGCGCCGGACCGGGGTTCGACTCGGGAAGGACCTCCTTCATGCGGCCGAGCTTATCAAAGCCGCGAGGGGCCGCCGATGAGCCACCGCCGCCGCCGCAGGATGATCGGCCTGTCGCTCGCGGCCGCCGCCGCGCTGCTGCCGCTGGCGCTTTCCAGCCCTCCCGCCCCCGCCCAGCCGCGCCCGGCGCAACGCTTCCCCAACGTGCTGATCGTCACCATCGACACGTTGCGCGCCGACCGCCTCTCCGCCTACGGCTACCGCCGGCCGACCTCGCCGAACCTCGACCGGCTGCTCGCCTCGGGCGTCCGCTTCACCGAGGCGCGCACCGTCGAGCCGCTGACCAACCCGGCGCTCTCCTCGATGTTCACCTCGGTCTACCCGCACGAGCACGGCTCCACCCGCAACGGCCTGCGCATGCGCTCCGGGCTGCCGTCGGCGGCCCGGGCGCTCGCCCGGCGCGGCTACCGGAGCGCCGCCTTCGTGGGCAACTGGACGCTGCGCGACGACATCTCGGGCCTCGGCGAGCACTTCGAGCGCTATGACGAGGTCTTCACCCGCAAGCGCTGGCTCGGCCTGTTCAAGGGCGAGGCGACCGCCGAGGACCTCACCGACTCGTCGCTCGCCTGGCTCGACGACCACCAGAAGAACCATAGCCGCCCGTTCCTGCTCTGGGTCCACTACGTCGAGCCGCACGCCCCGTACCGGTTGCAGGAGCCGTTCGCCGGCCGGCTGGGGATCAAGGCCTCCGGCGACGTCTCGCGCCAGGACCGCTACGACACCGAGATCGCCTTCACCGACCACCACGTCGGCCGTCTCCTCGAGGCGCTCGACCGTGACCGCGCGCTGGCGGCCAACACCCTTGTGGTCTTCGCCTCCGACCACGGCGAGAGCCTCGGCGAGCACGGCTACTGGGGGCACGGCCGGCACCTCTTCGACCCGGCCCTGCGCATCCCGCTCGGCTTCGTCTGGCCCGGCCGCATCCGGCCGGGGGTGATCGACACTCCGGCCTTGAACCTCGACGTGGCGCCGACCGTGCTCGGGCTGGCCGGGCTGCCGGTCCCCGCGGGCTTCCGCGGCTTCGACTGGGCGCCGGTGCTCAAGGGGACGGGCCAGCCGCCGCGCGACCGGCCCATCTGGTTCCAGGCGCACAAGGGGGCCGTGCTCTCGGCCCAGGAGGCGAAGAGCGCCCGGCGCAAGGGGCTGCTCGAGATCGGCATGCTGAACGGACGGCGCAAGGAGATCTTCCGCGCGTCCGAGGCCAGGCGCTGGCTCTTCGATCTGGGGCGGGACCCCCGGGAGACGCGCAGCCTCGTCCAGTCGGCGTCGCCGCTCTCCGACCCGCTACGCCAATGGATGACCGCCGTCCATCGCGGGCTCGCCGACTCGGACCGCCTCGGACCGGTCCGGCTGGACCCGGAGAACGTCGAGCAGCTCCGCGCCCTGGGCTACGTCGAGTAGCGGCGGGTCCGCCGCTTCCGGTATCGTTGCCGTTCTCCGGAGGGATGAAACCGTGGCGACCATCAAACCGATCTTCCTGCTGGCCGACAGCCAGCTCCTGTTCTGGCGCGACGAGGAGGGACGCCTGTTCTTCCAGCGCGGCCTGGCCCTGATGGAAGAGGACGAGCCGGGCAAGGCGCTCAAGGCCGCCTATCTGGGGGCCTCCAACGGCGACGCGCCGGAGTTCTACGACCTCTTCGTCGCCGCCATGGGCGAGCTCGGCATCCGCGACTCCATGCACATCCACGCCGATCCGAGCGCCGAGGAGATGGCCTTCTTCGAGCATGCCGACCTGATCCTCCTGGCGGGCGGCGACATCGACCGGGGCTGGCAGGCGTTCCAGGCGAACGGGCTGCAGCAGAAGCTCATCGAGCGCTACTACGGCGGCGCGATGCTCATCGGCCTCTCGGCCGGCGCCGTGCAGCTCGGGCTCAAGGGGTGGAACGAGCAGGACGAGACCCTGTTCGACACCCTGCGCCTGGTGCCGTTCGTGGTCGACGCGCACGACGAGCCGAGCTGGACCCGCCTGCACCAGATCGTCCCCAAGGCGGGCGAGCACGCGCGGGGCTTCGGCATCCCGTCGGGCGGCGGGGCGATCTACCACCCCGACTACTCCGTGGAGCCGGTCCGCCACCCGCTGGTCGAGGTGAACGTCACCGACGAAGGGGTGCGCCAGGCGCTGCTCTTCCCCGGCGAGACGCAGGAGATCGAGGAGGCGGAGGAGCACCAGCCGAGGCCGCGCGTCGTCTCCCAGGAGGAGGCGATCTCGCTGGCCATGGGGGCCATCGTTCCAGAGGGTCCGGACGACGACCCGGTCAACTGATCCCGATCGATGAAGCTCTATGCGCTGGCGGACCTGCACCTCCGCTACGAGGTGACGCGGAAGGCCCTGCAGGCCCTGCGGCCCCACCCTTACGACTGGCTGATCCTGGCCGGCGACGTCGGCGAGACGGAGGAGCACCTCCGCTTCGCGCTCTCCATCCTCACCCGCCGCTTCGGCCGGGTGCTCTGGGTACCGGGCAACCATGACCTCTGGACGCTGCCGTCCAAACCGGACGACCTGCGGGGCCAGGCGAAGTACGACCGGCAGGTGTCGATCTGCCGTGACTACGGCGTGCTGACGCCCGAGGACCCGTACGTCACCTGGCCGGGCGAGGGGCCGAACTGCATCCTGGCGCCGCTCTTCCTGCTCTACGACTACACCTTCCGGCCGGACGACGTCCCGGTCGACCAGGCGGTGGCCTGGGCGGCGGAGATGAACCTGCTCTGCTCGGACGAGGTGCTGCTCCACCCGGACCCGTATTGGACCCGGGGAGACTGGTGCGACGCCCGGGTGCGCGCGACCGAGCCGCGTCTGGCGCAGGCGGCGGAGAGGGCGCCCGTGGTGCTGATCAACCACTTCCCCCTGCGCCGCGACCTCGCGATCCTGCCGCGCATCCCCCGCTTCTCCATCTGGTGCGGCACGCGCCAGACCGAGGACTGGCACCTCCGATACCGCGCCGAGGTGGTGATCTACGGGCACCTCCACATCCGGGGGACCTACTACCGGGACGACGTGCGCTTCGAGGAGGTCTCGCTCGGCTACCCGCAGAACTGGGAGCCCCGGCGCGGCATCGAGCCCTACCTGCGTCAGATCCTGCCCCACCCCCGCACGACCGCTCCAGTGTCGGGCGGGCCGTCGCATCCGCTGCCCGAAGACTGATCCCGTCACCTCCACCGGCTGGGGCGGGAGTTTCCCTGTGCGGACCGGCTCCATCGACCGTACATGCCGGCGCCTCGTTTGTGCGGAACATCTCTTCCCTTCGCACGAAGCTGTCTTTGCGAGCTGCCTTCTCCCTCTTCTTTGTGCGAATATAGACTCTATTCCGCACAGAGGAGGTATCGATTTGTGCGGATGGGCACCTCAGGATGTGCAGAGAAGGTGGCCAGACCGTTCCAAGACCTCTCGCCCCACCTATGTCAGCACCTTTTCCGCACAAATACCGGCTCGCTCCGCACAAGCGGAAAGATGCTTCGCACAACAGAGCCATGGTATTCGCACAAAGAAGATGCGGCGAATGGAAGGGCAGATACTCCTTTGTGCGTGCGCGGAAGACTCGCCGCACAAAGGAGTACCTTCTCTGTGCTGGTGAACGTTCTTACCCGCACAGAGCAGTTACGACGGAGGCTGGAAGCGCTGCTCCGGATCGTGCCGGGCACGCCGGAGGAAGGATGCGATGCTCGCCACGACCTCCAGGCTGACCCGCTCGGCCTGTACGGCCCGCTGGAAGAAGGCGAGCGCGGCCAGCGCTTCGCGGTGGATCTGCCGGGACGCGAAGATGGGCACCATCCCCTCGGCCAGCTCCTTCAGCTCCGGCATGCGCCCCTGCTCGGCATAGAGGGACGCCAGCTCGAGAGACACCAGGGCGGTGTCGTACGGGATGCCCTCGGCCAGAAACCCGTCGCGCGCCGCCAGGAACAGCGTCTCCGCCATCCCGAGTTGCGCCATCCCGCGCGCGATCTTGCCCCGCACCCATTTGCGCCGGTTCTGGACCCACGGCTCCGCAAAGTCCCGGTAGAGCGGCCGGGTCGCGCGATAGAGCCCCTGGGCCTCCAGGAAGTGGCCCAATTCCGCGAGATCGTCGATGAGATTGTGCCGGGCACAGAGAAGGAGGCGTGGCTCCTCTTCGGCGTCGATCAGGTCCAGAGCTTGGTAGAGAAGCGGAATCCCTTGCTCCGGGTTGCCCTTGTAGTGATACACAGTCGCCAGATTCACCAAGGATCTTCCTGCACGGTGCTGCTGACCATTTTGCTGAAAGAGATCGACGGCTCGCCGCAATAGCTTGAGGGCCTCTTCAAAACGACGTTGATCCTTTCGCAGAGAAGCCTGGAGATCGAGAGCGATCGCGCGTTCGAGAGAATCACGAGTACCTTTCCGGAAGTGAAGATAAGATCTCTCGAAAGCCTCTTCGGCTCCCTCTAGGTCGGAACGTACCCGCCGAGCATTGCCAATGTATGTCCAAGTCCGTGCCCGCAGATCCTCGATGAGCCCGGCGCCGTAGTAGGCAGCGTTCAAGAAGTCCGAGACCCTGAGAGCCAGAACACCTAGTTCCTCCGCGTACTGCGGATCACGCGGAGCTGTCTCCAAGCTCCTCTCGACCAGCAACTCAAAGACTCCCCAGGTGTGAAAGCGCGGAGAGTTCCGCAGCAGAAGCTCGCGCTGCTCAATTGGATACCCGGTCAGCTCGACGAAGAGGCCCAGCGCTTCAACCCGTTCCTTGATCAGAGCGAACTGATGCCTCTGGACCTTGCTGCTCTGGGTCAGCGCCAACTCGTAATCTTCGGGGGATTCAGGCCAGCGCAATACTCCTGCCATCTCCTGAGAAGCCTTGACGGGCTGGCGATAAAGCAGCCGCCCGATCCTCTTGCGGCAGTTCCCACACCGGATCAGATGCTCCATCACTGTCCGGCGCTCGCTGCTCAACGAGAGAAAGAACTCCTCCAGGGCAAAGTCATTCGGGTGGATCTTCAAAGTCTCCCTCCTCCTTGATCCTCCGGCATCTCTCCACAACCTGTCGCAACAGCCATCCATCCGGGTTCTGGATTTTCGGCCACTTGCTGATGAGGGCCAGACAAGCCTCCTCGACGATCCTCTCCGCCTGCGCCGGAGTCACCCCGTACGCTGAGAAGACCGCCCGCAGGGCGGGTTGAAGACGCTCCAGAACGTCCTCCGGCGACTCTTCCTGTTCTTCCATAGAATACGGACGGGTACTGCCTCTACACACTTAGTTGCCGCTGAGAGAAGAATCGGGACAGCTTGCGGCAAAAAAGAAGGCGCCGGTCATGCAGCCGGCGCCCTATCCTTAGGAGGCCCCTTCTTCTACTCCTCGCCCAGACCGGGTTTTCCATTGGGATCCATCTGGCTTCCCGCCTTCTCCCACAACAGGCCGTCCCCATCGAACAGCCCGACGAACCAGTCCCAGAGCGCGACGATCCCGCCGGGCTCCGGTGTGAGAATGGGCTGGGGTGCTAGCGGCAGGGCCGAAGCGGAGCCGGCCGTCAGGCAGACGAGGACGACGGCAACAGACAGGACGCGGACCTTTCCAGACATGACATCTCTCCTTGGAGGCTGACCTCCCTCCGGAGCGGCCACTGCGGCCGCAAGGGGGTGCCCTGCTGGAAGAGTGGCACTTTTTCTTGGAAAGCGGGCACGGAAGTGGAATCTTCCGGCCCTTTCTTGCCTGGAGAGGAGAGCGAAGGACTGCCTTGAGAGGCTATCCGGCGGGCTACTCCACGGGCTTCACCCCGATCGCACGGTAGAGCTCAGCGGGGTCGTAGATCACGCCGTCCTTGACGGTGAGGACGACGCGGCGGATGTCGCTGATGCGGGCGACCGGGTCGCCGTCGACCAGGATCAGGTCGGCGAGTTTGCCGGGGGTGATCGTCCCCAGGTCCTTGTCCCGCTTCGTCACCTGGGCCGCCCCGAGCGTCACGATGCGCAGCACGTCGGGCGCCGGCAGCCCCGCCTCGACGTACAGCTCGAGCTCGCGGTGCAGGGAGAAGCCGGCCATGTTGTCGGTGCCGGCGACGAGGGTCACCCCCGTGTCGTAGAGGGCGCGCACCATCCGCAGCATGTTGCGGAACGAGTCGCGGTAGCGCTGCTCCATCCCTTCCGGCTTCTGGAGCCCCCCGGTGAGCAGGCTGCGGCGGACTTGCGGCGGCAGGCGGTCCGCCACGGCCGCGAGGTGGGAGCTGATCTTCCCCGGGCTCCCGAGAAAGATCTCCTCGAAGGTGGCGAGCGTCGGGTCGACCACCGCGTCCCGCTCCTCGAGCAGGCGCAGGAAGGAGCGCACGGCCGCCGAGCTCACGTCGATCTCCGCGGCGCGCGCCCCTACCTCGGTAAAGCGCGCCGGGGTCCGGGTGTCGACCCCCTCCAGGAAGTTCAGGAAGAGGAAATTGGCGTGATGGACCTCGTCGAAGCCCGCCCGCACCGCCTGCTCCGCCGTCAGGCCGTTCGGGATGTGGCCGGAGACGCGCAGCCCCCGCCGGTGCGCCCGCTCGACGATCGGCGGCACCAGCCGCGGGTCGAGCGAGCTGTAGAGCTTGACCTGCTCGTAGCCCAGCTCGGCGTAGCGGTCCACCGCGGCCAGCGCCTCCTCCCCGGTGTCGACCAGCACCTCCGAAGGCCCGGCGTAGGGACCGGGGCCGTCGATGAAGCCGGCCATGACCACCCGCGGGCCGACCGCCTCGCCGGCCTCGAACCGGCGTCTCAGGTCGAGGAGGAAGTCGGTGTCGTTGGCGAGGTCGCGGGCGCTGGTCACTCCCGCCGCGAGGTCCAGGATGCCGTCGGTACCCGTAAGGTGGGAGTGCATGTCCCAGAGGCCGGGCATCAAGGTCCGGCTCCGGGCGTCGATCACCTCCGCCCCGGCCGGGATCTGGATCTCGCCGTCCCGGCCCACCGCCTGGATGCGACGGCCGGAGATCACGACGGTCGTGTCCGAGAAGGTCGCCCCGGTCGCCGGATCGAAGAGCCGGGCCCCGGTGAGGGCGAGCGCTCCGGCGGGACGGCGCGCCAGCCGCGCCGCGAGGTCTCTCTCACGCTGGCCCGATACCGTCTCCTGTCTCGCGACCAGGGTGGGCACCGTCTCTTCCCAACCGGCGCGGACGGTCGCCCCCCAGCCCTGGGAAAACGCGAAGAGGCGGCGGTCGCCGTCGAGCCAGACGTAGGTCGGCGCGAAGTCGAGGCCGGAGATCGCGTACAGGTCGACGGTGCGGACGCCCGCCGCGGAGCGGACTTCGGCCGAGCCGGCCGGCTCGGTCCGCGCCTCGCCTTCGGGGAGCAGGGGGAGACGGCCGGCCGGCGCCGCGAGCAGCGCCGTCACGAGCCGCGCGAGGTCGTCGGGCGAGCCGTTCAGAGGGGCGTAGTAGCAGGCGGCCGTCGCGAAGCTCCGCGTCCCCGCTTCGGCCCCGTTGTCCCAGCGGGCGACGCCGCCCGCGAGCTCGAACCGCTCCTCGACCGGCTTCTTCCAGTAGTCGATGCCGGTGGTCTCGATCCGGACCGGAATGCCCCCGTCTCCCAGGACCATTCGCGTCTCGAGCTTCGGGCCGCGCCCGCGGTCGTTGAACTCGTAGGCGGAGACGACCTCACGGCCCCTCTGCCGCACCACCAGGCTGCCGGCCGGATTGCCGCCGAAGACGATGCTGTAGCGCATCTCCTCCCCAGCCGCCGGAGCGGCCGGGCCGGAGCCCCGCGGCATGGAGCTGCAGGAGCCGCATGCGAGCGCGAGGATGAACAGGAGTGCATAGACGAACAGACAGGCGGGCTTGTTCCGCACGAGGCCTCCCCCACAGAAAAGATAGACATCAGAAAAAGTGAGGGAATGATACCGCAGGAACCGGCGTTCGCAACCCTGCTTGAATGTACTGGATGGAGGGGCGGGGCTCGTCCCCTCCATCCATCACGCTGTCTCAGGAGAGCGCCTCAGCGGGATATCATGAACCGCTCGAGCCGGTCGAGCGGGATGTCCCCCGTCTTACGGACCGGCACGCTGATCGCGCCCATCAGCGGCACGTCGAACTGGAAGTCGGCGTCCAGCTGGTAGCTGGGCCGGTCGCGGTCCCGGTCGCTGAAGCTGCGGATGACGCGGTAGAGGTCGTCGAACTGGACGTTGACCGGGATCGTCACCCGGCTCTCGCCGCGCGCCGCGATCTCGGTCCGCTCCCGGCGCCGGCCGTCGAGCAGGTGCTGGCCATTCAGCCGCAGGCGGTAACCGACCTCGTCCAGCAGGAGCCTCACGCCGTTGGGGTTGTCCACCTCGAACTCGAGCATCAGGTCGGCGCCGGTCAGATGGACGTCCTCGATGTCGACCCGCACGACGTCGACCTGGGGCCGGACGACGGATTCCCCGAGGCCGAGCCCGGCGCAACCGGCGAGGGTGAGGGGTAAAAGGATGAGCAGACTCATGAAAGCGGCCTGGCCGAGGGAGGGCGGGCAGCTCTTGCGTCGTGGTTCCATGTCAGGGTCCTCCCGTTCGTTACACCTCCTGTAAGGGCAAGGACCGTGCCATGACGTCGCCGGTACCAGACCGCTACCAATCGACACAGAGCTTCAAGCGCAGATCCCGCTGCCGGTCGCGGTAGAAGATGCAGCCCTCGCGGCGGCCGTGGAGGTAGAGGTCGCGCAGGATCTCGACGTCTTTGCGGCAGTAGGACTCGACGAGGTCGAGCCGCCCCTGCTTCACCCACTGGAGGCTCTGGAGGCCGTCGGCCGACTTGCCGAGGCCGAGCGTCTCCTGGGCGAGGTGCCCCATGCCGATGCGGAAACCCAGGCGGGAGAAGATGGAATCGAGCAGGTCGAGGGTGGGAATCGTGCGCGTATAGTCCTCGCCCGTGTAGCCGGAGAGGACCTTGTAGTCGAAACGGTTGATGTTGAAGCCCACTACCAGGGAGGCGGAACGGAGAGCCTCCGCCAGCCCCCGGATCTCTTTTTCGCCGTAGACCTCGAACCGCCCCTCTTCCAGGAAACAGGCGACGCCGATCGCGACGCCCATGCGGTGGGCGTTGCCCCATCCGCCGACGTCGGCCGCCGAGCGGAGGGTCTCCAGGTCGAAAAGGATCGTCCGGGGAGGACGGTCCCGGACCTGGAAGAGGACGGCCGCGCCCCGCCCACGGCCGTCCTCCGGGATGAGACGGATGGCCTGGGCGGGGGGGGGAGGCACCTGGATCTCGCCGCGGCTGGTGACGCCGCGGGGAGGCTCTTGCGCGGGGGGAGGCGTGCGAGAAAAGGACGAAAAGGACGAAAAGGACTCCAAGGACACCGTGGCTTCCTGGTCTTCAGAGTCTTTGCTGTCCTTGCCGTCCTTTTCGTCCTTTTCGAGAAGCTCCTTCGCCAGCTGGATCACCACCCGCTCCCCCCACGCCACCGCCGGCTCCTCCTCCCCCAGCACCAGCCGCAGCACGCGGGCCGCGCCGGAGCGGTCGAGAGGGCGGTTGCCGTTGCCGCACTTGGGGGACTGGACGCAGGAGGGGCAGCCGGTCTCGCAGGCACACCCCTCGACCAGCAGCCGCACCCGGCCGAGCAGGTCGGGCAGATCCTCGAAGCCGCGCGCCGCGATGCCGACGCCGCCCGGGTGGCCGTCGTAGATGAAGACGGCGCCGCAGCCGACCTGCGGGTGGAGGGAGTACGAGATGCCGCCGATGTCGCCGCGGTCGCAGAGGGCGAGCAAAGGAAAGAGCGAGATCGCGGCGTGCTCGGAGGCGTGGAGCGCGCCCATGAAGTGCTCGCCCTCGCGCCGCAAGGTCTCCTCGATGGGCCGCGGCGCCGCCCACCAGAGGCCGACGGTCTCGAACTCGACCGGCGGCAGGTCGAGAGGGTGCTGGCCAAGGCTCTCCTGGCTGCCGATGCGCTTGCGCTCGTAGCCAACCACCCGCTCGGTGACCTTGAGGCGGCCCAGCCAGCCCTGCAGCGGGCCGTCCGTCCGCTCGGCCAGCACCTCCAGGATCTCGGTCTCCTTCTCGGTCAGCGGCGTCGTGAAGTAGTCGAGCTCGGCGGCGGCGGCGCGCACCCGGCGCTCGTCGCGCTCCAGGGCCGAGACCAGGAACTGCCGGCCGGCGTGCAGGTAGACCGCCCCGGGGTGGCACTCGTGGAGCACCCGCACGCCGTCGATGGTGCCGATCGTGCGGCCGTTCCTCCCCTCGTCGAGGATGGCGAACGGCTCGCCCGTGCCGCGCAGGCTGACGAAGCGTTGCGGCCGGCGGCGCAGGGAGTAGAGGTCGCCGGTCTCGACCGCCTCCAGGAGGTGCCCTTGGTCGAGCATCTTCTCGACCCGGCTGGCGTGCGGCTGGATGTAGCCCTGGTCGGCGTCGCGGCAGAGCGGCATCTCGGCCGCAGCGCAGAGGAGGTGGGCGCGCGACACCGGGTCGTTGACCGGGTCGACCACCAGCCGCTCGCACGGCCGCTCCAGGAACTGGTCCGGGTGGTCGAGGAAGAACTGGTCGAGGGCGTCGGGCAGGGCGACCAGGGCGGTGATCGACTCGCGGCCGTCGCGGCCGACCCTGCCGGAGCGCTGCCAGGTGGCCATCATGCTGCCGGGGTAGCCGACCAGGATGCAGGCGTCGAGGCCGCCGACGTCGATCCCCATCTCCAGCGCCGAGGTGGAGATCACCCCGTCGAGCGTGCCGTCGAAGAGGGAGCGCTCGATCTGCCGCCGCTCCTCGGGGAGGAAGCCGGCGCGGTAGCTCGCCACCCGGCGGGCGAGCGCCGGGTCCTCGCGCCGCAGCCAGGAGTAGAGCAGCTCGGTGATGCGCCGCGCCTTGGTGAAGACGATGGTCTTCAACCCGGCGCGGACGAAGCGCGTGAAGAGCTGCAGCGCGGTCGTGTAGGGGCTCGCCTCGGGCCGGAAGAGCACGAAGTGGCGGCCTTCGCGCGGCGCGCCGGACTCGGTGATCCAGCGGAACGGCCGGCCGGTCAGCCGCTCGGCGAACTCGCCGGCGTTGGCTGCGGTGGCCGACGAGGCGATCAGCACCGGGTCGCTCCCCAGCGAGCGGCAGAGCCGCAGCAGGCGCTGGAGCGTATGGTGGAAGTGGCTGCCGAAGATGCCGCGGTAGGTGTGCAGCTCGTCGAGCACGATCCAGCGCAGGTCGGCCAGGAACGGCCCCCAGGCGGTCCAGTGGCCGAGGATGCCCAGGTGCAGCATGTCGGGGTTGGAGATCACCACGCGCGGGAAGCTCTTGCGGATGGCGGTGCGCTTGGCGGCCGGTGTGTCGCCGTCGTAGATCTCGCACCCAGCAACCTCGGGGCCGAGCCCGGCCTGCTCGGCGAGGCGGCAGAGCTTCCCCCGCTGGTCCTGCCCCAGGGCCTTGAGCGGGAAGAGGAACAGGCCGTGCCCGGGGCCGCCGCGCACCGCCTCCTCCAGCGCCGGGAGCTGGAAGACCAACGACTTGCCCGAAGCGGTCGGGGTGGTGATCAGGACGTTCTCGCCCCGCCGCACCGCCGCGATGCCCTCGGTCTGGTGCTCCCAGAGCCGCGGCACGCCGCCATGGCCCAAGGCGCGGGCGAGCGGCTCGGGCAGCGGCGGATCGAGCTCGCCGTAGGACGGCGTATGACCCGGCAGGTACGCGGTGTGGACGATCTGGGGCCCGAGCTTCGCATCGCGGCCGAGCTCGTCGACGAGCGAGTCGAGAGGCGGGGGTGAAGCGACGGCCAGGGGATTACGCGGCATTCACGCCGAATCGTAGCAGATCAGCGCAACGACGCGGCGATCCCCTACAGCTCCGACACCAGCTGCCGGCGCTTGGCCTCGTACTCCTCCGGGCTGATGAGCCCTTCGTCGAGCAGGGCCTTGAGATCGCGGAGACGGTCGGCGCCGGTCGGCGCTGCCGGCGATGCCGCCGTCACCATGCCGCCGCCGCGGGCGGTCGTGCGGTAGGTCTCGGAGGCGGAGACGATCCACCGTTTGAAGTCGAGCGGGGTGGAGATCTGCCGGAAGACCGTGGTCCCCGTCTCGCTCGCCGTGTCGACCAGCACGTCGCCGTAACCCAGGATCCTCCCCCACAGGGTCTGCACGTGCTCGACGTTGTTGACCTTGTCGAGGTAGGAGTCGACCGACCGTTTGTTGAGCACCCCGGTCTGCTGGATGATCCGGCGGTTGGTGAGGAAGTACTCCTGGGACTGCAGCACGACCCACTTGCCGGCGATCAGCAGCGCCACGACCAGGGCGGGCACACCCGGCAGGGCGGACATGACCGGATCGCCGGTCTGCTGCCAGATCAGGAAGCTCCCGGCCAGGAGCAGGACCAGCAGGATCAGCCAGGGGATCAGGGAGATCCGCGACGGCAGCGCCTGGTAGAGGACCTCTTCGCCAGGCTGGAGCTGTTCCGTGACGCTCATGGTTCCTCCTCCTTTGCCGCGATGCTATCGCAGGCTAGCGCTGAAAGGCGTAGGAGACCTTGAGGAAGAGCTCCCGGCGGGCCGGTTCGAGCCGGTCGGTGCGTTCCTCGAAGGCGCGGACGTCGCCGTAGCCAAGGTAGAGGACGGTCTGCCAGTTCAGCTTGTAGGCGAAGAGGGCCGAGGCGGTGACCGACTCGCTGCGCGGCTCGACCTCGAAGCTGTAGAGGTCCGCGTCCTGGTCGAGCGTCACCTGCTGGCCGATCAGCCGCAGGAACATCCGCGAGGTGAAGGTGTAGGTGGCCCGCAGCCGCGCCACCTCGGCGGTGAACAGCCGCTGGCGTCCGCCTCCTCTAGCGGGCGCGACGTCGATCCAGCGCCGGCTGCCGTTGAAGAGCAACTCCAGGTGGTCGGTCGGCCGCACCGTGGCGTTCAGGCTGACCAGCCCGCCCCGGCCGGGCCGCGCGTTGTCGAAGTCGACGTCCTCCCCGACGTTGCCGTCGAGCCCGATCGGCCCGAGCCAGCGCGTCGGCGTCATCTCCGTATAAAAGGTGAAGTACTCGTAGTCGAAGTACCGGCTCCCCACCCGCGTGCGGTCCCGGCGCTGCTCGATCTGGATGAAGCTGCTCCAGAACCCCCGGAGCTCGATGCCGGGGACATACCGCCGCAGCACCAGGTCGCCTTCCCGGTCGGTGATGTGGCGCGCGCGCAGGAAGGGACGGATGCGGCGGAAGGGGCCGCTCTCCGGGAAGAACGGACGGCCGACCGAGGCGAAGCCGTCGCGGACGCCGACCTGGGGGAGGAAGCCGTTGTCGGCCCGGAAGTCGTCGCCGATGTCCTTGTACTCGAAGAGCCAGTCGTAGCTCCGCTTGGACCGCTGCCAGCCGAGATAGAGGGCGTGCGACCGCAGGTCCCGCTCGTCCCATTCCGCGACCCCCAGATCCGGACGGTCGGGAGTGCGGGAGTCGCTCCAGAGGAACTGTCCGGTGATCGCGTCGGAGTCGCTGGGCCGCCACTGGAAGTCCGGGCCGGCGACGCGGTTGTGCCCGCCGCCTTCGATCTCGCGTCCGGTCAGCAGGAAGCTCGCGAACGAGCCGCCGAAGTCGCGCCGCAGCCGGCCGACGACGACATGCGAGGAGAAGTCCTGGAAGGCCAACCCCGAGCGCTCCGCCCCAGGCAGGATGACGCTGCCGCCGCCCTCGTCTTCGGTGACCAGGAAGGTGTAGACCGTGCCGCCCAGCTGGCCGGTGGCGCGCCCCCCCCACTGCGGCGCGGTGATGGTGCGGGTGTAGACCGCCTGGAGAGGGGTCGAAAAGAGGTCGAGCCCTTCCAGGAAGAACGGCCGCCTCTCCGGGACGAACAGCGCGAACCGCTCGTTGGCCGCGATCTGCGCCACGTCCGACTCGATCTGCGAGAAGTCGGGGTTCCAGGTGAGGTCGATCGCGGTGTCGGCGTTGGGAGTCCACTTGGCGTCAACGCCGCCGTCGGCCTCGGGGTCGTCCGCCTCGAGCGGCGTGCCGGGGCCGCCGGCCGGCTGCTCGACCCCGTTGGCCGTGCCGTAGGGGGCGAGCACCACGTGGCCGCCGGTCGGCAGCCGGTCGAGGCCGGTGATCAGGGCGCGATGGCAGACGAAGCAGTTGGAGCCGCGCGGCAGCCGGGTGTTGAACATCTGGTAGCGGAAGTCGCGCGGCCGGTTGCGGTAGAGCAGGATGCCCCAGACCTGGGGGTCGGCGGGGGTGTAGCGCAGCGACGAGAACGGCACCCGGATCTCCAGCCGCCAGCCGCCGGCGCGGACCTGGGTCGCCGAGTCCCAATAGAGGTCGTAGGAGGAGTCCTCGCCCGTGGCGTCGCTGGTCAGCGCGTCGTATTGGATGTTGCTCGGGTTGACGAGCATCATGATCGCGGTCTTGCCGTCGTTCCGGGTGTCCAGGATGATGCCGCCGTAGTCGGTCGAGCCCGGGACGTTGTCGCGGTCCCCGAGCGGCGCGCGCAAGGTCCGCGGATCGTCCGCGAAGTCGAAGGCAGCGTAGAAAAAGCGGTCGTCGTAGGTCAGCCAGGCGACGCTCTGCACCTGCGGCGGGACGTTGTCGCCCGGGCTGGTCTCGTAGAAGGTGTCGATCCGCGCGGCGCCCTGCCAGCCGGGGTCGCCCAACTCGCCGTCGACGGCGATCTCCCCGGCCGCCCGGGAGATGCGGATCTCCGGCCGTGCCTCCTGGGCCAGAGCGGAAGCGGAGAGCGAGGCGCACAGTGCCGCGACTGGAACCAGCCGGCACAGCAGACGAGAGAAGGGCATTCCCCGAAGTACGTGCACACCTGTGCCGAGGTTGCAGCTCCCGGCGGTCTTGCGAAAGAACCCGAACCGGTTCGGGTTGCTCTACAATACAGCTGCTTTGAGCCCGCACGCACGCCGCCTCCTCGTCGTCTCCAACCGCCTCCCGATCGTCCTGCAGGAAAAAGACTCCGGCTGGATCCTGAAGCCGGGCTCGGGCGGGCTGGTGAGCGCCCTGGCGCCGGTCCTGTCGTACCGGGGCGGGCTCTGGATCGGCTGGCCCGGCATGGCCCTCGAAAAGGGAGGCGAGTGGGAGAAGGTGCTGGCCGAAGGCTACCGGGAACGCGGCTACGACCTGGTGCCGGTGCTGATCACCGAGGAGGAGGTCAAGGGCTTCTACGAGGGATTTTCCAACGCCATCCTCTGGCCCCTGTTCCACGACCTGGTCGGCCGTTGCGACTTCGAGCCGTCCTTCTGGTACGCCTACCTGTCGGTCAACGGCAAGTTCGCCGAGAGCGTGATCGAGCACAGCGACAACGACGACTTCATCTGGGTCCAGGACTATCAGCTCATCCACGTCGCCCAGTTCGTGCGCGAGCAGGCGAAGGGCGACCGGCGGCTCGGCTTCTTCCTCCACATCCCGTTCCCGCCGCTCGACATCTTCGTCAAGCTCCCCTGGCGCGGCCAGATCCTGAACGCCCTCCTGGCCTACGACCTGATCGGGTTCCAGACGCCGCGCGACACCCGCAACTTCCTGAACTGCATCGAGCAGCTCCTGCCCAACTTCGAGATCGAGGACGGCTCGCCGGTCGTCTCGGTCCGGATGGCGGCGCGGGAGGTGCGCGTCGGCTCCTTCCCCATCGGCATCGACTACAAGGCGTTCGAGGACACCGCGCTCTCCGAGGAGGTCGAGCACCGGGTCGCCGACCTGCGCGGCAAGATCGGCCGCTTCGAGCTGATCCTTGGGATCGACCGGCTGGACTACACCAAGGGGCTGCCCGAGCGCCTGGAGGCCTTCCGCAACGCGCTACAGCGCCACCCGGAGCTGCGCGAGAAGGTGGTGCTCTTCCAGATCGTGGTGCCCAGCCGCGAGACGGTATCCGAGTACCAGGCCCTGAAGGCGCACATCGAGCAGCTCGTCGGCGAGATCAACGGCGAGTTCTCGACCGCCGGCTGGGTGCCGGTCCAGTACCACTACAAGAGCCTGCCGCGCCGCGACCTCGTGTCGCTCTACCGCATGGCGCGGGCCTGTTTCATCACCTCGCTCAAGGACGGCATGAATCTGGTCGCCAAGGAATTCTGCGCCTGCCAGATCGAAGGCTGCGGCGTGCTCGTGCTCTCCGAGTTCGCGGGGGCCGCGGCGCAGCTCCAGACCGGCGCGCTGCTGGTCAACCCGCACGACATCGAGGGCATGGCGGACGCCCTCCAGGAGGCTTACTCCATGCCCGAGGAGGAGCGCCGCCGGCGGATGCGGAGCATGCAGGCGACCCTGCGCCAGCAGGACATCTTCTGGTGGGTGGACTTCTACCTGCGGGCGGCGATCGGCACCGTGCCCGAGGACTTCCTGGGGGCCCCGGCCGGCGGCCCCCCCCGGCCCCCCCCGGA
>JBKKAU010000316.1:0-28463 GCA_046714475.1 Thermoanaerobaculia bacterium | reverse complement strand
CTCGGGGCCGGCGCTCGTCGAGGGCGGGTCCGGCGGCTCGCCGCCCGTCGCCGGGACCAGCGAGACCAGCCGCCGCCGCTTGCGGGCGCGGGCCAGCGCCTCGTGGCAGGCGATGCGGGTGAGCCAGGTCGCGAACCGCGCCTCGCCGCGGAACCCGGCGAGCTCGCGAAAGGCCCGCACGTAGGCCTCCTGCATCACGTCCTCGGCCTCCGCGTCGTCCGCCAGGATGCCGCGGGCGACGCGGAAGAGCCGCTGGTTGTAGCGCCGCATCAGGATCTCGAAGAGCGAGGTGTCCCCCTCGAGGACGCGTGCCACGACCTCCTCGTCGGAGAGGGCCATGGGCACGGCGGCGGGTAAGAGGACGGGCTGGCTCATCGTCGCCACCAGTCTACGCCTGGCTCGTCCGGAGGTTGGGCACCGCCGCGGGCGACTCCTGGCGCAGCTCGGCGAGCCGGGCGAGCGTGTAGGCGCCGACCGCCATCGCGAGGTCGCGGACGGCGATGTCGAAAAGTCCCATCGTGATTAGGTTCACCGCGATGAGGGCCAGCCACGCGGCGGCGATCCAGGCCCCGAGCCGCGTCCAGCGCGTCAGCACCATCAGGCCGACCGCAATCTCGATGATCCCCACCACGTACATGAAGGTCTGCTCCGGCATCGGCAGCAGTTCCGCCATCCAGGGGCTCAGGTATTTGGGCCAGTCCGCGAGCAGATTGAAGAACTTGTCGAGCCCCGCGAGCAGCGGGACCAGTCCATAGGTCAGCCATAAGGGCCGGTAGAGCGACTCCAGGTTCAGGTTCGGTTGTGTCGTAGACATCGGAACGTCTCCTTTCACCTAGAGAGAGTCGCGAAGGCGGAGAACGTTACAGACGCTTCCGAACGGCCCGGGAAGCTTCCGAACGACCTGGGAAGCTTCCCGAGTTGCCGCGAGATCGGGGCGAGGCAGGTGGAGACAGATTATGAGATAATTAATCGCATATTCAGAGAAAGGATCTCTATGAAGGCCTCAGGCTTCGTGATATGGCTTCTCCTGTCCGCCTCCGCCTTCCCCCTGTTCGCCGCGGCGGGCGATCCGCTTCCCGATATAGAAGTCGCTCTTGAGCGAAGGCCGCGCGGCAACATTGTAGCCACCTGCAGCTCCAACTGCGCCTTCGACGAAATCCTCCTCGAAGTCCCCAAGGACGCGGCGCGCGAGGCGACGCCGGTCAAGCTCCCGCCCGGGTTCACGCTCCAGAAAGAGGGGCGTACGCTCAGGATCACCGGCCCGGAGGTCGCGGGGCCGGTCCGCTTCCGCATCCACCTGGGCGATGCCGAGCTGCCGGAGAAGGTAGGCCTCGAGGTGCGCCGCGGCGGTACGAAGCTGCTCTCGAAAAAGAACCTGTCCCCGGCCATCCTGCCGGCGCCGCAGACCCTCAACAGCCTGCAGGGAGTCGTGCAGCTCCCGCCCGAGGTCTCACCGGGAGAGACCCTCCAGTTCCAGGTGCTCGACCCCGAGAAGGCTCCGGCCGGGGGGACCTGGACCCTCGCGGGAACGGTCGCCGAACCGGAGACGCCCGACTCCGAAGGCGGGAGAGGCCGGGTGGCCTTCGTGCTCGGCGGCGCGGCCGGAGGCACCGAGGAGCAGGTCTGGAAGAACTACAACAGCGCCAAGTCGAACACGGCGGGCAGGACGGCGAACGCGGCGGAGGCGGAGCAGGACTTCTTCATCGAGGAGCCCGGTCCGGATCGACCGGCCCGGACGAACTACAACAGCGCCAAGTCGAACACGGCCGGGCGAACGGCGGCGGAGGCTGAAAGGGCGTCCGGGGGGTTCGACGCCGTCTATGCCGTCTCGCCAGCCGAAGGGCGTAAAGCGGTGGATCTCCGCGAGCTGGCCCGGGCGGCCACCGTCATCGCGGCGTTCCGGGGCGGAGACCCGGCCGGCGGGAGCGGCGCGCCCGGAAAGGCGGAAGAAGGCGTGACTGTATGCAATGACAGCGGCGACTGCTTCCGTTTCGAGCAGCTGCCCATGGACGAGGTCTGTCTCAAGCCTGTGGACGTCGAAGACCCGCCCCTGAACACCAACTGTCTCACACCCATTGTCTTCTCCTCACCGGGAGGTACCGGAACGACGGGCGGCGCCGGCGGGCGAGGCCCGGGGGCCGCGGCCGGGCAGCGGATCGTCGAGACGACCATCGTCCCGTCTGGCGGCGGGCGCGGAGACGTCTTCTCCTACGGCGCCCACGAGGAGGGCGCCGGCGGCCGGCCCGCTGGCAGGCCGAGGTATTCCGTGCGCCCCCTGAGCCCTCCGGCCGGAGGGACGCGCGGCGGCGCCCTGGCGGCGGCCGCCACCACCTTCCTGGTGACGCTGCCGCGCGACCTGGCGCCCGGATCGCCGCTGTCGGTGAGCTACCGGGACCTGTACGGCGACGTGCTCGTCGACGTGCCGCGGGTCGAAGGCGTCGAGGTGGTGCCGGCGCGCCCGGCCGACCCGAAGCCGCGCATCACCGCCGCCACCCGGCACAGCCTGGCCGGGCAGACCGCCTGCGTCTGCGGCAACTTCCCCGGCCCGCGTGCCTGGAACGGCCTGAGCCTCGACAGCCAGGCGGTCGGCGCCCCGGCCACCGCCTCCAGCCGCACCGTCTGGGTGCGCCTGCCGGAGACCCTCGCACCGGGGCCGCACACGGTCTCCGGTTCGCCGGCCGCCGGGTTCGCGGCATCGGACCGGGCCACCACCACCGTCATCCGCGTCCTGGGGAGCCTCGACAGCAACCAGCTCTTCCGCGGGCAGTCGACGCCGATGCAGTTCCGGATCGAGGGCACGGACCAGCCGGTGTCGCTCCGCGTCAGGAACTACACGCCGGGCATCATCTCGCTCGAGGGCGGCAACGACCAGGTGCTCACCACCTCCGGCGGCCGCTCCAACATGGTGCAGCGCAACGTGAACGCCGTCTCCCGCGGGGACTTCAACATCGACTACACGCTGGAGGGCGATCCCTGCCCCTGCGGGGAGAGGCGGTAGGGATGCGCCCACCGCGAGGCCGGGAGAGTTCCGGTTATTCTTCGTGCCTTCCGGAATAAACCGGACTGGCCGATTCAGAAGGGAGTTGTCTATGAAGAAGAAGGCCAAGAAGCTGCTGCTGAACTCGGAGACAGTCCGTCATCTCGGTCATACCGAGCCGCAACTACGTGTGGCGAAGGGTGGGACGGGGTCGGAAACGGACATGCTCAACTCTTGTATCTGTCATCAGACCTGGGTAGGGACCTGCTGGTGTTGACGTGTGGAGCCAGTCCTCTTCTGGTCTAGACGTACCGGGGGAGGCGTAGACCGGGCGCCTCCCCCGGCCTTCCTTTTTTTCAGGCGAAGCGGACCTGGTGCAGGAGAGGGTGTATCAGCCGGTCGTACTCCGCGTGGGTCCTGATCCAGAACCAGACCAGCCCCTGGGGAGACTCGGTGGCGAGCGCCCGGTGGCGGAGCCCGACGCGGGTCGACCAGAAGCGTCCGACTCTCTTGACGTGCAACGAAGAGTGCGAGGGATCGTCCTTGAGGAGGGTGAAGACCTGGTCCGCGAGCTCCTGAACGGGAACCGGAAGAGCCCGGTAGCATGACCAGAAGTCCGGTGAGGCCTCGTGCTTCAAAGCTTCGTCGACCGCCCGGCGGCATGCTCGCGAAGCGCTCGATCCGCCAGGGCGTCCAGCTTCCCGGCCTTGACGTCCGCTTCGAACTGCCGGTCCCAGGCCTCGGCGTCGAACTGCGCAAACCAGTCGCGAAGCTGGCTCAACTCCGCGAGGGAAAGCTCCCGGATCTGCTGCTGGATCGACTCTACCTTGCTCATGAGGTCACCACTTCACCGGGAGTATAGCAGCCGGAGTCTGGGCCGAGCTCGGCGGCAAGTCCGCTGTGCCGCCCTGTGCCGAGAGGGGATGGGGAAGGACTATAACTGAGACTTCACCCGGCTTCCCTTCTTTGCGGAAGGGATCTTGGTCAACTCGATCACGAGGCGAAGCGCATCGTTCACCGCCTGCTCGTCCGGGAAGGCTTTCGCGACCTCGGGGTCGAGAAGGACCAGATTGCTACCAGACCGGAGACGTTCCACGTATTTGCCCTGAACCCCGTCCTTCAGCAAATCTCCGAGCTTGTACTCAGGGCAAAGGTCGTCATCGGCGTCAGAGTTCTTCTTCATATGTCTTCCCTTCGCGCCGACCCATCTCGCGCCTGAGTCTACGACACCTATGCATGACTCCGGCCGCCCCCTCACTCCTCCCGCAGAGCCCGCACCGGCTCCATCGCCGCGGCGCGCCGGGCCGGCAGCAGGGTCGCGGCCAGGGCGACCAGGGTGAGCAACAGCGCCACGCCGAGGAAGGTGACCGGGTCGACGACGCTGATCTCGTAGAGGAGGCTGGAGAGCAGGCGCGTCAGGCCGAAGGCGATCGCCAGGCCGACGGCGACCCCGATCAGGACGAAGAGCATCCCCTTGCCCACCACCTGGCGCAGGATGTCCTTCTTGCCGGCCCCCAGGGCCATGCGGATGCCGATCTCGCGGATGCGCTGCGCCACCGAGTAGGAGACGACGCCGTAGATGCCGACCGCCGCCAGCAGCACGGCCACGGCGGCGAAGACCGCGAGGAGCTGCATCGACGAGCGCGACTGGTCGAGCGAGCGGGCGAGCCGCTCTTCCATGGTCATGACCTCCGACACCGGCTGGTCCGGGTCCAGGGTCTTGATCTGGTCCCGGATGACCGGCGTGAGGGCGGTGGGGGACTGTCCGGCCGCGCGCGCCACCAGGTAGACGAGACGGTCGGGGCTCTGGGCGTGGGGGAGGTAGATCTCCCCGCGCTGCTCGGAGGTCGCGAGGTCGCTGTGCCGCACCGCGCCCGCCACGCCGACGATCGTCAGGTAGGGCTCCGGCGCGTCCGGGCTGCCCATGGAGACGCGCTTGCCGAGGGGGTCCTGCCCCGGCCAGACGCTCTCCGCCAGGGTCTCGTCGATGACCACGACCGGCAGCGTGCCGGCGTCGTCGGAGTCGGTGAAGATGCGGCCCTGCCGCAGGGGGATGCCCATGGTCTTGAAGTAGCCCGGCGTGACCGAGCGGACGTTGGGCGTGGGGAGCGGCTGGCCCGGCGTCCAGGGCCTGTCTTCGAGGAGCAGGGAGGAGTTGAAGTTGGAGCCGCTGAACGGCAGGTGCGACACCAGGCCGACCGACTCCACGCCCGGGAGGTTCTCGAGGCGCCGGACCGCCTCCCGGTAGAACGACGCGACGTTCGGCGGCTCGGGGTACTTGGCGCGCGGCAGGGCGAGCTGCAGGGTGAGCACCCCCGAGGGCCGGAAGCCGGGGTCGACCCGTCCCAGCCGCACGAAGCTCTGGATCATCAGCCCCGCGCCGACCAGCAACACCAGCGCCGCCGAGACCTCGGCCACCACCAGCAGCCGCTGGGAGCTCTGCCGGCCGGGGCCGTCGCTCCCCTTGCTCCCCTCCTTGAGCGTCTCGTTGAGGTCGGGCCGCGACGCCTTCCAGGCCGGCACCAGGGCGACCGCGAGGCCGGCCAGGGCGGTGGCGAGGAGGGTGAAGGCCACAACGCGGCCGTCGAGCGAGACCTCGCCGGAGCGCGGGATGGCGCCGGGGCTCCAGGCGACGAAGGCCGAGACCGCCCAGTAGCCGAGCAGCAGGCCCAGGGCGCCGCCCAGACCGGCGAGCAGCAGGCTCTCGGTCAGGAACTGCCGCACCAGGCGGAGACGGCTGGCGCCGAGCACGGTGCGCATGGAGATCTCGCGGAACCGCGTCTGGGTCCGCACCAGCAGCATGTTGGCGACGTTGGCGCAGGCGATCAGCAGCACGAACGCCGCCGCCCCCTGGAGCACCCAGAGCGCCGTCCGCGCCCGCCCGACCTTGTAGTCGAGCAGCGGCACGGCGGCGATGCTCCACCCGACCTCCGGGTTCAGGTTGAGCTCGCTCGCGGCGCGGGCGACGTAGGTATTCACCTGCTCGCGGGCCTGCGCCAGCGAGACGCCGGGCTGGAGCCGCGCCAGAGCATGGAGATAGCGCTGCTGCGGCGGCGCCGGGTTGGCGGGGTCGAGCCCCAGCGGCATCCAGAGGTCGACCTTTTCGGGGTAGTCGAAGCCGGGGGGCATGACCCCGACGATGGTGCGGGGCATGCCGTTGACCTGGATGTTGCGGCCGATCACCCCGCGGTCGGCGCCGAAGCTCCGCCGCCAGAGGCCGTGGGAGAGCAGCGCCACCGGCGGTGCGCCCGGCTCGTCGTCCGGCGGGCCGTAGACCTGGCCGAGCGCGGCGGGGACGCCGAGGAGCCGCAGCAACTCGTCGGAGGCGAACACCGCCTCGACCCGTTCCGGCTCGTCGCCTCCCGTCAGGTTGACGTCCACCGGGATGTAGGGCGCCAGCGTCTCGATCGCCGGTACGTTCTCCGGGTACTCGCGCACCTCCTGCTCGGAGAGGCCGACCTCGGGCGCTTCGGTGTACCGGTTGAAGACGCGCGCCAGGCGCTCCGGCTCGGAGTAGGGGAGGGGACGGAGCAGCACCGCGTTGACGATGCTGAAGACGGCGCTGTTGGCGCCGATACCCAGGATCAAGGTGATCAGGGTGACGATCGTGAAGCCGGGGTACCTCGCCAACGTCCGCGCGCCATGGCGGAGGTCCTGGAGCAGCGATTCCATAGGGTTCACCTCGGGCAGTCGACGGAGCCAGAGCCGTCGTTATATAGGTGCACGGGTCCCGATGCAACGCGCCGCTCTCATTCCCCGTGTGGCGCGTTTGCCGAGCGCCGCGGCACCTATCTGGGAGGAAACGCCTCGCGAGGAGACCTGGATGTCCCATCTCGTTCGGATTCTGCGGTTTGTGATGAAGGTGTCGCGCGACATCCCGCGCGTGCGGCTCACCATCGTCCTGGTGGTGATCGCCGGGTTGATCAGCGGCATCGCGAATACGGGCCTCATCGTGCTGATCAACCAGGCGGTGAGCGGCGCCGGGCTGACCGGGACCAGGCTGGGCGTGGCCTTCGCCGGCCTCTGCCTGGGCCTGCCGCTGTTCCGTTTCATCTCCCAGACCCTGCTGGTGGGGCTGACGCAGAAGACCCTCTACCATCTGCGGATGCGCTGGTGCCGGCGCATCATCACCCTGCCGCTGCGGACGCTGGAGCAGGTGGGCCCGGCGCGGCTGCTCGCCAGCCTGACCAACGACCTCGGGGCGATCACCGATGCGCTGCTCGCCGTGCCACTGCTGGTGATGCACGCCGGCGTCGTCGCCGCCGCCCTGGTCTACCTGGGCTGGCTCTCGGGCACCCTGCTGCTCGCCCTGCTCGGCTTCCTGGTGGTCGGCGGCGTCACCTACCAGCTCCCCCTGTTGTGGGCGGTCGGCTACCAGCGGCGCGCCCGCGTCGAGTGGGACGTCCTCTTCGAGCACATCCGCTCGGTCACCGAGGGCGCCAAGGAGCTCAAGATGCACCGGCCCCGGCGCCAGGCGCTGATCGACCGGCGCCTCGATCCGAGCGCCAACGCCTTGCAGCGCCACATCACCGCCGCCAGCGCGATCTTCAACGCCGCGTCGAGCTGGGGGCAGATCCTGTTCTTTGTCGCCATCGGCCTGCTGCTTTTTGTCTACCCGCGCTTCCAGGCCGTGCCCCAGGAGGTGCTGATCGGCTACAGCATCACCCTGATCGCCATGATGACGCCGCTCGAGCTGCTGCTGACCTCGCTGCCGCGGCTGACCAACGCCAGCGTCGCGATCCGCAGGATCGACGAGCTCGGCCTGTCGCTCTGGAGCGAGTCGGCGGAGCGCGACGCCGCCGACGCCCCCGGGAGCCCCGCGTCCGGCTGGAAGCGGATCGAGCTGGCCGGCGTCACGCACTCCTACCGCGGCGAGGTCGAGACCGAGACCTTCACCCTCGGCCCTCTCGACCTCACGATCGAACCCGGGGAGCTGATCTTCGTGGTGGGCGGCAACGGCAGCGGCAAGACGACGCTGGCGAAGCTGCTGCTCGGCCTCTACGAGCCCGAGGGCGGCGAGGTCCGCCTCGACGGCGAGCGGGTCACCGCCGAGAACCGCGACCGCTACCGGCAGCAATTCTCGGCGGTCTTCTCCGACTTCTTCCTCTTCAACAGCCTGCTGGGCCTGGAGAGCTCCCGGCTGGACGAGGACGCGCGCCGCTACCTGGAGCGGCTGCGGCTCGACCGCAAGGTGCGGATCGAAGGCGGCGACCTGTCGACGACCGACCTCTCGCAGGGCCAGCGCAAACGGCTGGCGCTGTTGACCGCCTACCTGGAGGACCGCTCCATCTACCTGTTCGACGAGTGGGCCGCCGACCAGGACCCGATGTTCAAGGAGGTCTTCTATCTGCAGATCCTCCCCGAGCTCAAGGCGCGCGGCAAGACGGTGGTGGTGATCAGCCACGACGACCGCTACTACCACGTGGCCGACCGGGTCCTCAAGCTGGTCTACGGCCAGGTGGAGTCGGACCTGCGGCCGGCCGCAGCCCTGGCGGCGGGGGCCTGAGATGGAATTCGACCCCCTGCCCGAGCCGCAGCAGCGCTTCGTCGAGTTCGCCGGGCGCAACCCCGAGTGCCTGGACGCCGCCCACTTCGGGCTCCGGATCGACGAGCTGACGCCCTACGCCATGCAGCCCTGGCCGTTCTTCATCGGCCGCCGGCAGCTCGCCGAGCTCTCCGCGGTCTGCGTCGGGGTCTGCGACCTGATGCGGGCGATCCCGCAACGGGTCTTCGGCGGCGATCCGGTGCGGCTCTCCCAATACTTCGACATGCCGGTCGAGGCCTCCTCGCTCACGGTCTCCCTGATCGAGAAGACGGGGCTGGACGGGACGGTGGCGCGCGGCGACTTCGTGCTCACCGCGACGGGGCTCAAGACCTGTGAGATCAACATGGCCGCGAGCCTCGGCGGCGCCGAGGGCGGCGAGTGGACGAGCAGGGCCCTGGAGGTCCCGGCGTTGCGCCGCTTCCTCGCCGAGTCCGGGCTCCGCGTCCATGCCAGGGACCCGGTGCGGACCACCTTCGAGCACCTCATCCAGGAGGCGAAGCGCCACGGCATGGTGGTGGACGGCGAGCTCAACGTGGCCCTCGCCCTCGACATACCCACCACCGCCGGCTGGCGCGCCTACTACGAGCGGACCTACCAGGAGGTGCTCGCGCGGCACGCCGGGCTGCGGGGCCGGCTGGTCATCTGCTGGGAGTCCGAGCTGCGGGAGAAGGACGGCGCCCTGCGCTACGGCGACCTCCCCATCCGCATCATGCTCGACACCCAGTCGGGGTTCCTCAGCCTGCCGATCTTCTCGACCCTCCTCTCCGGCCAGGCGCGCGCCTACAACGGGCCGGCGACCCCCTTCCTGAGCCACAAGGCCAACCTCGCGCTGCTCTCGGAGATGGAGGGCTCGAGCCTCTGGAGCGAAGAGGAGAGGGCGGTCATCCGCACGAGCATCCCCTGGACCCGGAGGGTGACCGACGAATTCGTCGACTACGAGGGGGAGAGGGTCTACCTGCCCGATCTGCTCGACGCCGGGCGCGACCGGATGGTGCTCAAGCTCGGCCTGTCGCGGCAGGGAGCGGACGTCCACCCCGGCCGCTTCACGCCTCCCGACCGCTGGGACGGCCTGGTGCGCGGCGCCCTGGACCAGGGGGGCTGGATCGTGCAGGAGTTCCAGCAGTGCCTGCGCTGGCCGTTCCTGGACCCCGAGGGGCAGGTCGTGCCGCACGACTCGGTGTGGGGCATGTTCATCTTCGGCAACCGCTTCGGCGGTGGCTTCCTGCGCGTGCTGCCGGCCGGCATGGCGGGGGTGCTCAACACGCTGCGGGGAGCCCGGCCGTCGATCATCATGGAGGTGGCCGAGGCGGAGGGCGAGGTGGGATGACGCTGTCCGAAGGGTTCGAGCCGTCCCACGCCGCGCCGCTCTCCCGGGCGCAGGTGGAGTTCCTGGAGTTCATCGCCAGGAACCCCGAGGGGCTGCGCCGCGACGCCTTCGCGCCGGTCGTGGTCCGCGACGAGTTCATGCGCTACGACCCGCAGGTCTGGCCGGTCTTCCTGGGCGCGGCCAAACGCGCCGAGCTGGAGCGGGCCGCGGTCGCGGTCGCCCGGCTCATCCGTTCGATCCCGCGGCGGGTCTTCCACAACGATCCCGGCCTGATGCGGGACTTCTACCGCATCCCGGCGGATCAGGCGGCGCGGATCGCCCGCCTGATCGACGCCACGGACATCCTCGACACGGCTCTGTCGCGCGGCGACTTCCTCGACACCCCCGCGGGGCTCAAGTGCATGGAGTTCAACATGTGCAGCAACCTCGGCGGCTGGGCCATCCCGACCTGGCTGCCGCGGTTCCTGGGCGTGCCGCTGCTCCGCCGTTTCCTCGACGAGAGCGGCGTCCGGTTCTCGTTCCACAACCCGGTCCGCCTCATGTTCGAGCACGTCGCCGGCGCGGCGCGGGATCTCGCCGGCGAGGGGCAGCTCGACCTGGCGTTCCTGATGCCGGGAGAGGAGATGCCGACCGGGCGCTGGATGGACTGGTTCCAGGAGGAGTACCGGGCGGCGCTCTCGGCGTTGGGTCTCCAGGGCTCCGTCTTCGCCTGTTTTCCCGACGACCTCACGGAGTCCGGAGGGGTCCTGCTCTTGCGCGGCCGTCGCGTCCACCTCCTCCTGGAGACGATGCTCGGTTACATCCCCCCTCCCGCCGTGCGCGCCGTCCTGGCCGGCACGGTGCGGGTCTTCAACGGGCCGGCGACCCGGGTGCTGAACGACAAGCTGAACCTCGCCCTGCTCTCCGAACAGGCGGATTCCGGTCTCTTCACCGAGGAGGAGCGGCGGGTCATTGAGGCCTATATCCCGTGGACCCGGCGCATGGCCGACGAGTTCGTCAACTGGGACGGCGACCGGGTCTACCTGCCCGACCTGGTGGCCGTTGAGCAGGAGCGGCTGGTCCTCAAGCTCGGCGACTCCCTGGCCGGGGTGGACGTCCACATCGGCCGTTCCGTCTCCACCGGGCGCTGGGCCGAGTTGATGGAGACGGCGCTGGCGCAAGGCACCTGGGTGGTGCAGGAGTACCTGGAGTCCTCGCCTTACCTGTTCCAGGCTTCGGAGTCCGGCGCCGCGCCGCACGACCTGGTGTGGGGGCTCTTCGCCTACGGCGACACGTACGGCGGCACCTTCCTGCGCATGCTGCCCGGCGGCGGGCACGGAGTCATCAACGCGGCCCAAGGGGCCTCTCCGGCGATCACCCTGGATGTCGAGTAATCAAGAGCACGTCACCCTGTCGCAGGCGCAGGTCCGCTGGCTGGAGTTCGCCGCGCGGAACCCGGAGAGCCTGGAACGGGCGGGTTTCACGGCGCTCGACGAGTGGGACGACTTCGTCAAGGACCCGCTGCAGCCCTGGCCCACCTTCATCAGCCCGCCGCACCTCCGGGAGCTGGAGCGCGTCAGCGTCGGCCTCCGCCGGCTCGTCACCTCGCTGCCCCGCCGGGTCTTCGGCAACGACCCGGAGAGGATCGCCGACTTCTACGGCCTGGACTCCGGCACCGCCCTGGTCATCGCGTCGGTGCTCGAGCGCGGCGACGACCGCCTGCACGGCGCCCTGACCCGCGGCGACTTCATCGCCTCGCCGTCCGGGCTGCGGTGCCTGGAGCTCAACGTCGCCGGTAACCTCGGCGGCTGGGAGACCGAGGCCTGGCTCCGCCGCTACCGGCGCGTGCCGCTCCTGGCGCGGTTCCTCGAAGAGTCCGGCCTGCGGTTCCGGTATACGGACACCACGCGGCTGCTCTTTTCCCATCTGGTGGACCAGGCCTTGGGCCACGCCCTGGTCTCCACCGATAAGGGCGGCGAGGACGGCGAGCTCAACGTCACGGTCGTGATGCGCCCGGAGGATCGGCCCGGCCCGGCCTGGGCCGCGACGCTGGACGCCGCCTACCGCGAGGTGCTCGCGGCGCGGGGGCTCGGCGGGCGGTTCAGCCCGTGCGACGAGGCCGACCTGCGGGAGAAGGACAGCGTCCTCTACCTCGGCGGGTCCCGGGTCCACGTGGTGTTCGACCTCTACGGCGGCGTCCTGCCGCGTCCGGTCTTCGCGGCCCTGATGTCGGGCACGGTGGACGTCTACAACGGCCCGGCGGGGCGGATCCTGAGCGACAAGCTCAACCTGGCCCTGCTCTCCGAAACCGCGGGGGAGGACTGGTTCACCCCCGAGGAGCGGCGGCTGATCGAGGCGCACGTCCCCTGGTCGCGGCGCGTGGCCGAGGAGTTCACCGACTGGCGGGGCGAGCGCGTCTACCTGCCCGACCTCCTGGAGGCCGAGCGCGAGCGGCTGGTCCTCAAACAGGGTTGGGCCATGCAGGGGGCCGACGTCTTCGTCGGCGCGTTCACGCCGCCGGAGCGCTGGGCCGGGCTGGTCGCCGCGGCGCTCGAACGGCGCGACTGGGTGGTGCAGGAGCGGGTCGAGTCGGTCCCCTACCTGCTGCAGGCGCCGGAGGGCGGCGCCGTGCCGCACGACATCGTCTGGGGCCTGTTCGTCTTCGGCGACGTCTACGGCGGCTGCTTCCTGCGCATGATGCCCAAGGGGCGGGCCGGGGTGATCAACCGCGCCCTGGGCGCCTCCCAGGGCATGCTCTTCGAGGTGGACGAGTAGAATACCCGCCTCGATGAAGATCCCCGAAGAGGCCCGGCAGATCCACCGCGGCCTGTCCCAGGCCTCCGCACGGTTCCTCGACTTCGCCGAGGCCAACCCCGACTGCCGGGAGCCGTTCGACCGCTCCTCGATCGGAGGGGAGTCGTGGTTGGTCACCGGCTCCTACCCGATCCAGGCCTGGCCGACCTTCCTCGGCCCCGCGGCGCTCGCCGAGCTGGCCGAGCCCACGCGGCGGCTCAGCTGGCTGATCAAGAGCGTGCCGGAGCGGCTTTTCGGCATGGACGCGCGCCGCATCGCCGAGGCCTTCGGAGCGCGCGACGAGAAGCTCCTCAAGGTCCTCCTGATGCGGCCCAACGGCATCGACGAGGCGCTGGCGCGTAGCGACATGATGCGCACCGCGGAGGGGTTCAAGTTCCTCGAGGTCAACACCACGAGCCGGCTGGGCGGCTGGCAGGCGCGGCTCTTCGTCGACGCCATCCTGGGGAGGCCCTGGATGCGGAGGTTCCTCCAGGAGACCGCCACCGAGGTCGCCTACACCAACCCGCTGCGCTCCCTGCTGGCGTACATGGCCGGCCGGGCGTTGGACGCGTCGCTGGACCAGGACGGCGAGGTGAACCTGGCCTTCCTGGTGGGGAGCCCGGCGGCGCTGCCGGCGCTGGCCGGCCTGGCCGGCTACTTCCGCCAGGAGTACGCCCGGCTGATCGAGGAGACCGGCCGGCCGCGGCGCGGCGAGCTGCTCTTTTCCTTCTACGACGCCGTGCAGGAGGCGCGCGACGGCCTGAGGCTCGACGGCCGCCGGATCCACGCGGTCTTCGAGTTCGAGGAGGGGCTGGTCAAGGTCCCCCTCCTGCGCGCCTTCAAGGCCGGGCTCGTCCACCTCTACAACGGCCCGGCGGCGCCGATCCTCAACGACAAGCGCAACCTCGCCCTGCTCTCCGAGCACGAGGAGTCGGACCTCTTCGACGCCGAAGAGCGGCGGACGATCCGGACCTACGTGCCCTGGACCCGCGTCGTCCGGCCGGGGACGGTCCGCTTCCGCGGTGAAGCCTCGCCGCTGCGCGGCGTACTGATCGCCCACCGCGAATCCATGGTCTTGAAGCAGGCCGTCTCCCTCGGCGGCGAGGGGGTGCGGATGGGGTTCGAGACCGTTCCCGAGGCCTGGGAGCCGCTGGTGGACCAGGCCCTCCAGGAGGGCGGCTGGGTGGCCCAGGAGCGGCTGCGGTCGTTGCCTCACTGGTACCAGCAGGGCAAAGGGTACGCTCCATGCGACGTGATCTGGGGGATCTTCTGCTTCGGCGACCGCTACTCCGGCGGCTTCACGCGCGTGCTGCCGTACGGCCGCCGGGGCGTCATCAACTCGGCCCAGGGCGCCCAGGAAGGGCTCGTCCTGACGGTGCCGGAGTAGCGCGATGAAGATCCGCTCTCTAGCCGGCTGGTGCAGCCTCGCCCTCTGGGGAGCGCTGCTCCTGCTCTGGCTGCTCGACGCTCTCGGGCGCGGCCTGCCGGCGGGTCTGGACCGCGCGGTGGCGGTCGCGGCGATGGCGGCCGGGGCGGGCTGGATCGGAGTCTCCCTGGCGCGCCGCCCTTCGCGTTGGGCCTCGTTCCTGTTGCCGGCACTGATCGTCCTGTCGTTGGCGGTCCGCCTGATCGGCATCGACCACGAGGTCGACGGCCGCTACTACGACGACGAAGGGACCTATTACCACCATGCCACCAAGATCAACGGCGGCGAGGTGCTGCGCTTCTCGTTCGTCTACCCCCACCTGATGTACTACGCTGACGCCTTCACGCTCTGGCTGGCGTCGCTCTTCCCGGGTGCCACGGCGCGGCTGGCGGCGGGGGTCTTCGGCGTCGAGGAGCCGCTGGCGGTCTCCTGGCTGCTGCTGCGCGGAGTGGTGGCGCTGCTCTCGGCGCTGACGGTGGTTCCGGTCTTCCGTCTCGGCGAGCGCTTCGGCGACCGGCTTGCGGGGGCGCTCGCGGCGCTGCTCCTGATCTTCTCGCCGCTCTACAACGACGGCTCGCACCTCAACATCTGCGACGTGCCATCGGCCTTCTTCGCCACTCTCTGCCTGCTCTTCGTCGGGCGGCTGGTGGACGGCGAGAGCCTGCGGGACTACCTCCTGGCGGGGCTCGCGGCGGGGCTCGCCGCGGGCAGCAAGTACCCGGCCGGGGTGGTGGCGGTGGCGATCGTCGCGGTCTGGCTGCGCTGGCGCGTCGCCCGGCGCGATTTCCGGTGGGGCCTCCTCTGGGCGGGGCTCACCGCCCTGGCCGCGTTCGTCACGGTCATGCCGAGCCTGCTGTTCTTCCCCGGGCAGGCGCTCTGGGGAGGAAGGGGGATCTTCTTCGGCGCGCGGCAGTACTCCCAGGGCGGCTGGCTCGGGGTGATGCCGGGCAGCAACACCCTGTTCTACGCCGAGAACCTCGCCTGGAGCTTCGGGCTGCCGGCGCTGATCGCCGGGATCACGGGGCTCTTCGTCCTGGACCGGGAACGGCTGCGGCGGCGGCTCTGGATGCTCCCCTTCCCGGCCGTGTTCCTCTGGCTGATCTTCTCGATGAACATGGTGGTGCGGCGCAACCTCTACCCGGCGGTGCCGATCCTGGCGGTTTTCCTGGGGATCGGGATCGCGGCCTGGATCGAGCGGCTGATGAAGCTGGAGGGCTTCCGCTGGCGGCAGGCGGCCGCGGCGCTCCTCGTCGCCCTCTGCCTCGGCTTCGCGGTCTACCGCACGGCGCGGCAGGACGTGGGGCTCGCCCGCCCGAGCACCCGCGAGGTCGCGGCGGAGTGGATCCGGGGGAACGTGCCGCTGGGCGTGACGATCGTCAAGGAGTCCTACACCCCGGACTTCAAATGGTACGAGTACAACGTCCAGCAGCGCCGGTTCGCGGCCCGTTTCTCGCCGGCCGAGCTGCGCGCCCCGGACAACGACTACCTGCTGCTGGCGAGCGCGGCCTATGGCCGGTTCCAGCAGCAGGAGCGGTTCCTCAAGCCCCATCACCGCGAGTTCGCGCGGCGGTACCGGCAGATCTTCCAGGACTTCGAGCTGGTGAAGAGCTGGCGGAGGAGCGAGTGGCGGCTGGGACCGGAGCTGCGGCTCTACCGCCTCCCCGAGCCCACAGGCTGCGGCCCCGCGGCCGACCTGCGAGCCGTCGACGCCTACGTGCCCGACGGCAGCATGCGGCCCAAGCCGAAACGGCCGATCGAGTACACGGTCGACGGCCAGTGGGCGCTCTTCAAGGGCTGCTTCGAGCCAGGAGACTACCGGGTGACCGTGCGGGGAGAGCCCACCGGACCGGGGGAGCTGAGGGTCGTGGCGCTTAACGGCGCCGAGATGGCCAAGATAGAGCTGGACGCCGCACTGAGCGGGGGGCTCCGGCTCCCCCGACGGGGCAAGTACCTGTTCTACGTCTACCTGCCCGTCGGGAGCCGCGTGCGCGGGGTGATGGTGGAGGGCCCTACAGCCGGATCGCCTCCATCTCGTCGATCCGCTCCTTGACCAGGTCGAAGCCGCCCTGCCAGAAGGCGCGGTCGGTGATGTCGATGCCGATCTCCTTGAGGATGGCCTCGGGCCGCGCCGAGCCGCCGTAGGCGAGCAGCTTCAGATAGCCCGGCTTGAAGGCTTCGCCCTGCTCCTGGTAGCGCCGGTAGAGCGCCAGCACCAGCAATTGCCCGAAGCTGTAGGCATAGCAGTAGAACGGCGTCTGGTAGATGTGCGGGATGCTCAGCCACTCGTAGCGGAACTCCGGCGCCACCTCGACGCTGTCGCCGAACTGCTCGCGCAGCTTCTCCATGTAGGCGTCGGAAAGCTCCTCGACGGAGCGGCCGGCGAGGATGGCCTCGTGCGCCTCCAGCTCGAAGAGCACGAAGTAGGCCTGGCGCAGCACCGTCGCGTAGACGTCGTCCACCGCCGACGCCAGCAGCTCGCGGCGGACCAGCGGGTCGCGCTCGTCGCGCAGCAGCCGGTCGGTCATCAGCATCTCGCCGAACACCGAGGCGGTCTCGGCGAGCGGCAGCGAGGCGTGCTGGGTGAGCACCGAGTGCCCCTCGGCCATCATGCTGTGCACCGCGTGCCCCAGCTCGTGGGCCAGCGTCGCCACGTCGCGCATGCGGTTGGCGTAGTTGACCAGCACCCAGGGGGTGAAGCGCGGCAGCACGGTGAAGCAGAAGGCGCCCCCCCGCTTGCCCTTGCGGATCTCGCTGTCGATGTGGCTCTCGGCGAAGACCCGCTCGATCTGGGTGGAGAAGGTGGGGTGGAAGTCCTCGAAGGTCTCCAGCACCGAGCGTACGGCCTCGGGGTAGGGCACCTCGCGGTCCGAGGCGGCGAGAGGCGCGTAGAGGTCGTAGCGCCGCAGGCGGTCCATGCCGAGCCAGCCCGCCTTGAGGCGGAAGTAGCGCTGGAACAGCGGCGCGTTCTGCCGCGCCACCTCGAGCAGCACCTCGACCGCCCGGTCGGGGATGTCGTTGTCGAGGTTGCGCACGGCGATCGGCGAGCGGTAGCCGCGCAGGCCGACGAACTCGTCGTGCCAGTCGCGTACCCGGTGGACGTAGACCTGCCCGAGGATCGTGGCCTCCTGCTCGTAGACCCGGTAGAGCTCGCGGTAGGCGGCTTCGCGCAGGTCGGCGCGCGGCGAGAAGGCGTAGCTCATCAGGGCGTCCCGGGTGAGCCGCTTCTCCTCGCCGTCGATGGCGATGTTGAACTCCAGCCGGTTGGTCAGCATGGAGTAGAGGGTGGTGACCGCCCCGATGCCGTTGTCGTCCTTGATGTTGATGATCTGCTCGGACTTCTCGTCGAGGGTATGCGGCTTCAGCCGCCGCAGGTCCAGCAGGTAGTGCCGGTAGTCGGCCTGCTCGGCCTCGGTGGGGAGGAGCCTGGCCGCCTCGTCGTCCTCCAGGCCGCGCCACCAGAGGGTGAAGAACAGGGTACGGTTCTGGGCCGCCGTGGTCGCCTGCCGTACGCGGTTGCGGAAGGTCAAAGCCTCCTGGCTGGAGGTATCGGCATAGAACCAGAGCGAGGCGTAGCCGGAGAGCTCGTTCATGCGCTCGACCACGACCTCGTACTGGCGCAGCACGCCGAGGAACTCGCGGCGGTCCATCCCGGGGTTGAGGCTCGGCCGGCGGGCCTCCAGGGTCTGGACGGCCGTCTCCAGGTCGGCAAGCCGCTTTGCGATCGTGGCCTCGTCGGGCTCCGGCAGCAGCTCGGAGAGGTCCCATCGGCCTAGCTGGTAACTCGTTCTCGGTTCGGTGATGACAGTCATGCGCTCTCTCGGCTCGTAGAGAAGAAGGGGGTTTCAAAGAGGGGGCGCCGGGACATCCCGGCACCCCAGCCGGTTATTTTAGCCGAGGAACGGGGGCGATCACCGCCGTGATCCCTTCGCCGCCCGCGAGACGGTTGAGCTCGGGCAGGTCCGTCCGCCAGATCTCGTCGAGCTTGGCGAGCTCGGCGTCGATCGCCGCGACGAGCTCGTCGCGCACCTGGACGGCCTGGGCCGTCGGACGGAAGTCGCCGGTCGCCGCCGAGCTCGCCACGGCGTTGAGCTTGTCGTTCAGACGGATCGGGAAGTTGAGCGGGTCCTGGGGGCTCCGGTTCTTGGTCTGGTAGAGGGCCTCCTCGACCGCGGTCATCTTCCGGTCCAGCGACCTCGCGGCGTCCAGCAGCGCCTTGTGCTCGCCGCTCGTCCCGGCCCGGCGCAGCCGCTGGCGCAGGTCGTCGAGCTGCGTCCGCACCTCGCGGATGCGGCGGATGGCGTCGTGGGTCTGGTTGAGCTTGTCGCGCGTCGCGAGCAGGAACTGGAACTGGGCCTCGAGGTCGGCCTGGGTCGCCGAGGACCTGGGGTCGTTGCGCACCTCGAAGGGCACGGTCCGGGTCTCCTGTCCGACGGTGAGCCGCGCCTGGTAGCGGCCCGGCACGATCCGCGGCCCGACCAGGTCGCCGCTCCACAGGATCATCTGCGGGAACTCCTTGGCCGGCTCGTAGCGCATGTCCCAGACGAAGCGGTTGAGCCCGGGCTCGGCGGGGACCTCGGGAAGCTCCTCCTGCGCCTTCTTTTCCTCTTCGGACAGCTCAGGCTCGTCCTCAGTGGTCAACTCGCCGCCCTTCTCCTCGGAGGACTTCTTGTCGGTGGCGTCCGGAACGCCCGCGGCAGGCTTCTCCTTCTTCTCCTTGCTGGTGAAGGTCCGGATCACGGCGCCATTCCCTTCCAGGATCTCCAGCTTGGCAACCTGACCCTGGGCCAGGGCCTTGGGCAACCAGTAGTAGAGGACCACGCCGCTCGCCGGGTTCTCGCCCTGTCCGGTGCCTCGGGGGGAGTCGTCGTCGGGGGTGCTGGCGCCCCAGAAGCGCGTGGTCGGGGCCGACGGGAACAGGTGGAGCGGCTGCCGCCCGACCTCCGGAGCCAGCTCGCGCACCGGGCCGAGGTCGTCCAGGACCCAGAAGCCGCGCCCCTGGGTGGCGACGATCAGGTCGTCCTCCTTGATCGTCATGTCGGTGACCGGGACGATGGGGAGGTTGAGCTGCAGCGGACGCCAGCTCCCGCCGTCGTCCCAGGAGGCGTAGGTCCCGCGCTCGGTGCCGGCGTAGAGGAGGCCCCGCTTCCCCGGGGCGGCGCGCACCACGCGGGTGTAGTGCAGCGGGTCGAGGCCGGCGTCGAGCCGCGTCCAGGTGGCGCCGTAGTCGGTGGTCTTGAAGAGATAGGGCCGGAAGTCGTCCAGCTTGTAACGGGTGGCGGCGGCGTAGACGCCCCCCTTCTCGAACGGGTGGGCCTCCAGGCTGTTGATCATCGCCCACTCGGGCAGGCCGCGCGGCGTGACGTTCTTCCAGCTCTTGCCGCCGTCGCGCGAGACGTGGAGCAGACCGTCGTCCGAGCCGGCCCACAGCACCCCCGCCTCCAGCGGCGACTCGACGGCGGCGAAGACCGTGCCGTAGTACTCGACGCTGGTGTTGTCCTTGGTGATCGGGCCGCCGGAGGGGCCCTGCCTGGACTTGTCGTTGCGCGTCAGGTCCGGGGAGATCACCTGCCAGGACTGCCCCTCGTCGGTGCTCTTCAGCAGGTGCTGGCTCGCGACGTAGAGCGTGTCCGGGTCGTGCGGCGAGAAGAAGATCGGGAAGTTCCACTGGAACCGGTGCTTGAGCTCGGCCGCGCCGCCGCCCATGGGGTCGTCGGGCCAGGCGTTGACGTCGCGCAGCTCCTGGGTGCGGTGGTTCAGCCGGGTGAGGAAGCCGCCGTAGGAGCCGCCGTAGACCACGTCGGGGTTCTGCGGGTCGGCGACGATGTGGCCGCTCTCGCCGCCGGCGGTCACGTCCCAGTCGCGGAAGCCGATGCCGTCGTCCTGCCCGCGGCTGGAGATGCGCACCGCCGAGTTGTCCTGCTGCGCGCCGAGGATGCGGTAGGGGGGGGCGTTGTCGGTCGTCACGCGGTAGAACTGGGCGGTCGGCTGGTTGTCCTGTCCGGTCCACGTCCTGCCGCCGTCGGCGGAGACGTTGGCGCCGCCGTCGTTCGACTCGATCATGCGCAGCGGGTCGTCCGGCGCGATCCAGAGGTCGTGGTTGTCGCTATGCGGCGTCGGGATCGCGGAGAAGGTCTTGCCGCCGTCCTTGGAGCGGTGGAAGCGGACGTTGAGCACGTAGACCGACTCCTGGTCGGCCGGGTCGGCGTAGATGCGCGTGTAGTACCAGGCCCGCTGGCGCAGCGCCCGGTCCTCGTTGGTGCGCGTCCAGGTCTTGCCGCCGTCCTGCGAACGGAAGACGCCGCCCTCCTCGGCCTCGAGGATGGCATAGACGTTGTCGGCATTGGTGGGGGAGACGGTGACGCCGACGATGCCGACCGTGCCCTCGGGCAGGCCGGGATTGCGGGTCAGCTCGGTCCAGGTGTCGCCGCCGTCGGTCGACTTCCAGAGGCCGGAGCCCGGGCCGCCGCTCTCCAGGCTGTAGGGCGTGCGCCGCACGCGCCACATGCCGGCGTAGAGGACGCGCGGGTTGGTCGGGTCCATGGCGAGGTCGACCGCGCCGGTCTCGTCGTCGACGTGGAGGACGCGCTTCCAGGTCGCGCCGCCATCCGGCGAGCGGTAGACGCCGCGCATCTCGTTGGGGCCGAAGAGGTGGCCGAGCACGGCGGCGTAGACGAGGTCCGGGTCCTTGGGGTGGATGCGGATGCGCGGGATGTGGCGCGAGTCGGCGAGGCCGGCGTGCTTCCAGGTCTTGCCGGCGTCGGTCGACTTCCACAGGCCGTCGCCGTGCGAGACGTTGCCGCGCACCGTCTTCTCGCCGCCGCCGGCGTAGACCACGTTGGGGTCCCACTCGGACACCGCCACGGCGCCGATCGAGCCGCCGAAAAAGCCGTCCGAGATGTTGGCCCAGGACCGGCCGCCGTCGGTCGTCTTCCAGACGCCGCCGCCGGTGCCGCCGAAGTAGTAGGTCGAGGGCTGGCTCGGGATGCCGGCGACGGCGGCCGAGCGGCCGCCGCGGTAAGGGCCGACCTCGCGCCAGCGCAGGGCCTTGAGCAGGGAGGGGTTGAAGACGTCGCGGGAGGCATCGGGGGTCGGGACCGCCGGAGCGGCCTTCGGGGTTTTGTCAGCCGCGAGGACCGGCGCCGTGTCCAGGCAGAGCAGCAAGGCGAGCGGCAAGGTCAGGCGGCGGATGGCGGATGGCATGCGGAATCCCTCCTGGGTTGAAAAACGAACGGCCTGCCGAAGCAGGCCGAATCGATTCGCCTTGCGCGGGGGGCGGAGCACCGCTGGACGACTACGGGTAGTCGTCCAGCTTCTCGAGCGGCAGGCCACACGGGTAGAACAGGTTGAACACAGGCTGCTCGATGAGCTCCGCGAAGTGGAGCAGCAGCGGCCCGTACTTCTCGATGGGCGACTGACCTCCCTCGATCTCCTGGTACTCCTCGCGGGTGATCTCGAGCTGCTCGGCCATCTGCTCGGGCGTCTTGCCCCGGCGCTCGCGGTGCTTGCCGATCAGCTCGGCCGCCTGTCCCGACTTGGTGTCGGCGGACTTGCCGCTTTCGGCGAGCAGACGCGAGGTCGGCGTCTCCAGCTTGATGGCGATCTTGGCCAGCAGAGGCCCCCACTTCTCGGCGGGTGAGTTGCCGGCTTCCATCTCCCGGTACTCGTCTTCCGAGAGCCCCAGCTTGCTCGCGGTGTCTTCGAAAGAAAGCTTTTTGCGCTCTCTTTCCTTTTTCAGCACGTCTCCGAGTTTCACGGTCCCCTCCTTATGGATCTTTGGACGGCCCCACGCGGTCTCGCGCTCCTCCGGGCCGGGTAGAACCCGGCTGGGGCCGGTATCCGGCTAGCAGTCGGGGGATGCTAGCACAGCGCAAACGCTGGCTCCACAAAAGATACCCGAACTCGGCCCGCGGGCGGTCTTTGTCCCGCTTGGCGTCTCTGGCGATACCTTTAATCGGGGAGCTTCGCGTATCGTCTACGCCAAGGAGCACTGTGCCTTGAGGTCCAACATACGTTCGCAGATCGTGGATGAGCCGGTGAGGGGAGGCGTCCTGGCGGCCGTGGGCGAGACCCCTCTGGTCAGACTGGAGAAGGTCTATCCGGAGGTCGGTTTCCAGCTCTTCGCCAAGCTGGAGGCCTTGAACCCGGGGGGCAGCATCAAGGACCGGCCGGCCCGAGCCATCCTCGAGCAGGCGATGCGGGAGGGGCTCGTCAACGCCGAGACGGTGATCGTCGAGTCGAGCTCCGGCAACATGGGGATCGGACTGTCCCAGGCCTGCTGCTACCACGGGCTGCGGCTGATCTGCGTCGTCGACGCCAAGTCGGCGCGGCAGAACATCGCCATCATGCAGGCATACGGGACGGAGATCGACTACGTCGCCGAGCCCGATCCGCTCACCGGCGAGTTCCTGCCGGCGCGGCTCAACCGCGTGAAGCAGCTGCTGGGCGAGATCGGCAACTCGTTCTGGCCCAACCAGTACGCCAACGTCCACAACTCGGGCTCGCACTACCGCACCACCATGCACGAGATCGTGACGGCGCTCGACGGCAAGGTCGACTACGTCTTCTGCGCCGCCAGCACCTGTGGTACGGTGCGCGGCTGCGGCGAGTACGTGCGCGATCACGGCCTGCCGACCCGGATGGTCGCGGTCGACGCCAAGGGGAGCCTGATCTTCTCGGACGAGCAGGGCAAGCGGCTCTTCCCCGGCATGGGCGCCGGCTTGCGCCCGCCGCTCTGCGACATCAACCTTATTCATGAGTGCGTTCTGGTGAGCGACCTGGAGTGCGTGATCGGCTGCCGGCGCCTGGTGCGCAGCGAAGGCTTCCTGGCGGGCGCCTCCTGCGGCGGCGTCGTCGCGGCGGTGGAGCACCTCAAGGGGAAGATTCCCGCCGGCTCCAATTGCGTGCTGATCCTGCCGGACCGCGGCGAGCGCTACCTCGACACCGTCTACTCCGATGACTGGGTCCGCGACCATTTCGGCGACGTGTTCCACCTCTTTCCTGATCGCGAGGCTTCGACCCGATGCGTCCCGGTAGCGTGCTGATCCTGCGCGGCGACGAGATCGACACCCTGCTGACCGGGCGCGAGAACGAGATCATCGACGCCGTCGGCCGGGCCTATGTCGCCCATGGCCGCGGCCAGAGCTCTTTGCCGCATTCGACCTTTCTGCGGTTCCCGAACGACGACCTGAACCGGATCATCGCGCTGCCCGCCTACCTGGGCGACGGCTTCGGCCTGGCCGGCATGAAGTGGATCGCCTCGTTCCCGGGCAACCTCCAGAAGGGGCTGGCCCGCGCCTCGGCGGTGCTGATCCTGAACAGCGCCGAGACCGGCCTGCCCGAGGCGATCCTGGAGTCCTCGATCATCAGCGCCCGCCGCACCGCGGCCAGCGCCGCCCTGGCCGCCCAGGTCCTCCGCGCCGGCCAGGAGACCCCGGCCGCCGGTCTGATCGGCACGGGCGTCATCAACTTCGAGACCGTCCGCTTCCTCTCGCGGGCGGTGCCCGGCATCTCGCGCTATCTCCTGTTCGACCTCGACCGCGAGCGGGCGGCGGCGTTCGCCGACCGGGTCCGGGGTGTGTTGCCCGAGGGCTCGCGTGCCGAGGTGGCGGTCGCCGCGGACGTGCGCGAGGTCTACCGCACCTGCCCGCTGATCGCCTTCGCGACGACGGCGGTCCAGCCGCACGTCTCGGACCTCTCCGAGTGCGTTCCCGGGGCCACGGTCCTCCATACCTCGCTGCGCGACCTCACGGCCGACGTGATCCTGGCGAGCGACAACATCGTCGACGACCCCGACCACGTCAGCCGCGCCAACACCTCGATCCACCTCGCCGAGCAACGGGCCGGCCATCGCGGCTTCATCCGCGGCACGCTCGCCGACCTGCTAGACGGCGCCGCGCCGGCCAAGGCGGACCCGCGGAGCCTCACCGTCTTCAGTCCGTTCGGGCTCGGCGTGCTCGACCTCGCGGTCGGGCAGATCGCGCGCTCGCTGGCGCTGGAGGCCGGCCGGGGCACGGTCATCGACTCCTTCCTTCCCACGGGCGCTTGACGCAATGCACAAGGTCCTGGTCGCCGATCCGCTCTCCGAGGCGGGACTCGCGCTGCTGCGCGAAGGTGGGGTGGAGGTGATCGACCTCAGTGCCGGCGGGGGCGACCGCGCCCGTCTCCTCGAACGGATCGCCGACGCCGACGCCCTGCTGGTGCGCAGCCGTACCAAGGCGGACGCCGAGCTGCTGCGCGCCGGCCGCCGCCTCAAGGTGGTCGGGCGGGCCGGCATCGGCGTCGACAACGTCGACGTCAAGACGGCGACCGAGCTGGGCATCCTGGTCATCAACGCCCCGACCGCCAACCTCCTCTCCGCGACCGAGCACACCTTCGCGCTGCTCTTCGCCCTCGCCCGCAACGTCCCCGCCGCCGACGCCTCGATGAAGGCGGGGGAGTGGGAGCGCAACCGTTTCGTCGGCGTCGAGTTGCAGGGCAAGACCCTGGGGATCGGCGGCCTGGGGCGGATCGGGCAGCAGGTGGCGGCGCGCGCCAAGGCCCTGGAGATGGAGGTGGCCGCCTACGATCCCTTCCTCGACCCGGACCAGGGACCCCGCCTGGGCGTCGAGCTGCTGGACCTGGACGAGCTTCTGGGGCGCGCCGACGTAGTGACCCTGCACACCCCGCTGACCGACCAGACCCGCAACCTCCTGGACGAGGCGCGTCTTGCCCGCATGAAACCGGGGGCCCTGCTGGTCAACTGCTCGCGCGGCGGCGTCGTGGACGAGGCGGCGCTGCTCTCGGCCCTCGATTCGGGGCGGCTCGGCGGCGCGGCGCTCGACGTGTTCGAGGAAGAGCCGCCGAGGAACCTCGACCTGGTGCGCCATCCCAAAGTGGTGACCACGCCGCACCTGGGAGCGCAGACAGCGGAGGCGCAGGAGCGGACCTCGACCGAGACCGCGCAGATGGTGCTCGCCGCCCTCGGCGGCTCGTTCGCAGTGACCGCGGTCAACCTGCCGTTCCGCGCGACTGGGAGCCGTGGGGAGCCCTATCTCCATCTTGGCGAGCGGCTCGGGCGTTTGAGCTTGGCCCTGCTGCGCGCGCCGCTCCAGCGCGTCCAGGTGGACCTTTGGGGCATAGAGGAGCCGCTGCAGCTCCCGGTCGCGATCGCGGTTCTCAAGGGCGCGCTGTCGCCGATCCTCGGCCCGGGCCTGAACTACGTCAACGTCGAGCGCGTGGCGCAAGGCCGGGGCATCGAGACCGTGCGGGTCGCCCATGCGTCCGCGGCCGAGTACCCGCATCTGGTGCAGGTGACCCTCCAGGGGCCGGACGGCGGTCTGGTCGAGATCGCCGGCACGCTGTTCGGCGAGCGCCAGCCGCGGGTGGTGCGCTTCGGGCGCCAGCCCCTGGAGTTCCGTCCGGAGGGCAAGCTGCTGATCCTGCGGAGCTTCGACGTCCCCGGCGTGGTCGGCAAGGTGGGGACGCTCCTGGGCGAGGCGCGGGTCAACATCGCCGACATCCACCTCGCCCGCAAGGACGGGGAGGAGGACGCCTGGACCATCCTCCGCCTGGACGAGGAGCCTCCCCGGGAGGTCCTCGACCGTCTCGCCGCCCTTCCCGAGATGCGCCGCGTCGACCTCGCCGACCTGGGCGAAGCGCCGCGGGACTGAGGCCGGTCCGGTTACGCGGGCCTCTGGAACCGTAATGCCGGGTTGTCGGAGGCCTCTTTCAGGAATCGGGCAAGGCGGGTGAACAGTTCCAGGCTTGCCTTTTCAGCCTCGACAGCTTGGAGGAAGAAGAGAACAGCCGCTAAGGCTTCGCGGTGGACTTCCCGGGAAGCGAAGATTGGCACCATCTCCTGCGCGAGGCTCTTCACCTCGCCCCTGCGACCCTGCTCGGCGTAAAGCGTCGCTAACTCAAGCGACACGAGAGCCGCGTCATAGACGGCCTCTTCGACAAGAAATCCTGCTCGTGCTTCCAAGAAGAGGGCTTCCGCCTGCTTGCTCCTCCCCAAACCACGAGTGATCTTGGCTTTGAGCCACTTCCGCCGGTTCTGTGTCCATCCATCTGGGAAGTCTCGATAGAGCGGCCGGTTCTCGTTGTACTCCGCTTGGGCTTCCTCGAACCGGCCTAGATCGGCCATGTAGACGGTCAGGTTATGTCGAGCCTGGAGCATCAAACGTTGATCCTGCTCGGCGTCAATCAAACCAAGCGCTTTCGAGAGCACCCGAAAGGCTCTTTCAGGGTGGCCTCTATGGTTGTACACGATCGACATGGTGATCATGGACTTGCCGGCTCGGTGAGACTCTCCGCTTTTCAGGAAGGTCGTGACTGCTCGCTGGAGAAGGTCCAAAGCCTCGTCAAAGCGCCGCTGAGCGCGGAACAAGGAGGCTTTCAAATGAGAGAACAGGGCCCTCTCGCTGGGATCGCCAGTCCCCTTCAGGAGATGATTGTGGGCTTGTTCGAAGGCCCTCTCTGCGTACAGGAGATCCGCCTGCAGTCGACGGGCGTTACCGACGTACGCCCAGGCCCGGGCTCTCAGGTCGTGAATCAACCCGGCCCCGTAGAGGCTGGTGTCCAGGAAGTCGGAGAGCCGGAGAGCCAGTTGGCCCAACTCCTCGGCATAGACGGGATCGGGTACGCAAAGCTCCCAGGTTCTTTCGACCAGCAACTCGAACAAGCCCCATGTCCTGAAACGTCGGCCGTTCAGGAGGAGCAACTCTCTCTGCGCACGGGGCTGCTCCATCAGCTCCACGAAAAGAGCGGGCGCCTCTTTTCTCTCCCTTGTCAGGGCAAGCGCCCGGCCGAGGACGTTCCGCCGGCTGCGCTCCAAGACCTCGCCGTACTCGCTCTCCGTCAAAGGCGGTACCGGCTCGTTTCCGGTCCGGACTTCGGGGCGGGGAAGGTAGTACAGGCGTGCCCGGCAACGCAGGCACCCGGCAACGTGCCGGAGCAGACTCTGGTGGTCGCTTCCCAGGGAACGCACGAACTCCTCCAGCCGAGCGTCATTCGGATGGATCTTCAAGGATTGTCTCCTGGGTCCATGACCGATTTCAGTGTAACAGCTCTACAAGCTAAGTACCAGAATTCAGAGAAAACGTGACACCTGCGGAGATGGAAGGACGGCGCCGATTCTGAGAACCGGCGCCGGTATGTGCGATCGCTAGCCGTTGGGATCCATTTCTACACCTTCGTCATTTGTGAAGGAGATCGGGGGAGCATTTGTTAGGAAGCGCCAGTCCAGGCCGTTGGGGTCCATTTCACACCCCTCCTTCTCTCCACCCAGGAAGAGGTCCGCGATCCAGTCCCAGACGGCAGACAGTCCTCCCTGCTCGGCGGATTGCGGATACGCGTCGAGCGGCATCGCCTGGACGGCGCCGCCGGTGAGGAGCGTTAGAGCGAGGAGGACGAACGCGAGTCGGATCGTGCGAGACATGAGAGCTCTCCCTTGGACGGCTCTCAGGGGCGGTCTCCAGCGACCGCGAGCGGAGCCGTCTTAATGGAAGAGTGGCACCAGCGGAGAAAAGTGGCTACTTCGCGTCTTTTTGGTCGCCGCTCAGCGCTTCTTTTCGGCGGAAAGCGCTTTGAGCGCTTCGATGGGCCGGCGATCGGGGCTCATCAGCTTGATCGCCTTCTGCAGGTTGTCCTCGGCCTCGAAACGGTTGCCGAGCTGGCGGTGGATCTCGCCGAGGTAGTAGAAGGCGATGCCGCAGCGGGGATCGCGCCGCGCCGTCTCCTCCAGATCCTTGAGCGCCTGGTTGGGGAGGTTCGGCGCCTGGAGATAGCGGCACCAGCCGAGCTCGGCGCTGTAGAGGCTGTTCTGCGGGTCGCAGTCGGAGGCGAACGCCAGGAGCTGCACCGCTTCACGGTGCTTGCCGGCGTCCATCAACGCCTTGCCCTTCTTGAACTGCGCCTCGGAATCGAGGAGGTCGGTCTTGATCCCGAAGGTGACGGGCTTCTTCGCCCGCTCCTCGCGCAGAGTCTTGCGGCGAAAGAGCAGCGTGTTGCGCTGCTCCGTGTCGGCCAACTCGGCGAAAGCCCGCGCGCCGGCCAGGAACAGGTCGTGGAGCCTCTCCTCCATACCGGTGAGCTCCGGCCCGACCGACCAGGGGGTGAAGCGGCGGGCGAACTCCAGGTACTGCTGCTCGACGGCGCCGATCGGCGCCTCCTCGGCCACGCCGAGCAGGTCGAAGGAGTCCTGACGGCGGTAGGAGAGATAGGCCTGCATGATCTCGTTGCGCCGGCGTTCGGTGTCCGCCTGGGAGAGCTGAGGTGAGCCCGGCGCGGATGCCGCGGGCATTGCGGGCGTTGGAGCGGCCGCGGCGAGCGGCGCCGGCTTGGCGGCAAGGATGGGGATCACCAGCGAGCCGGTCGCCGTTGTCGACAGCCCGTCCGCGGGAGCGACGAGGCCGATCACCGACAGGGCATAGACCAGCCG
>JBKKAU010000315.1:0-22733 GCA_046714475.1 Thermoanaerobaculia bacterium | reverse complement strand
GGGGGCGCCGCCCGCCCCCCCCCCCGCCGCCCGCTATGCCCAGGGCGACAAGGTCCAGGTCACCGGCATCGTTTCCGACCGGCAGGGACAGCCGCTCGCCAACGTCAACGTGACGCTGGAGGTCTCGCGCAGTTCGTTCAGCCTGCGCGACATGCGCCGCACCGACAAGGACACCCGCCGCGTCACCACCGCGACCAACGCCCGGGGGGAGTACACCCTGGTCTGGCCCTGGGACAGCTATTTCAACAAGTTCGAGCTGCTGGTCGGCGTGCCGGTGCGCAAGACGCAGGGCGAGCGCCTGGAGGTGCTGCAGCGGGACGACATCACCCGGCGGGTGCTGGCCGGCAGCCCCGTGGTGGTCGCCGTGGCGGTGGAGAACACCCGGTTCCTCAACAACCTCCGCCAGTTCGTCGCCAGCGTCCAGAGCGACGACGAGCGCAAGGTCTACGACGAGATGGGCAAGCCCGACGAGGTGAAGCGGGTCCAGTACCCCGACCACACGGAGGCGTCCTGGTGGTACTTCGGCAGCGGCAAGGTCTACCGCTTTCGCGACGGCCGCCTGGAGCAGGTGGTGCCCTTCGATCCGGTGAAAGGCTGAGGCCTCCCGTTGATCGATCCTTCGCTCGCCGATCCCCGGCAGGTCCATGCCGCCCTGGCCGGCCGTTTCATGGAGCTCGTCGCCGACAAGCTCGTGGCCGTCGAGGCGCTCTTTCAGGAGCAGCTCGACTCGGACGTGCCGTTCATCCACGACGCGGGGGTCTACATCAGCCGCGGCGGCGGCAAGCGGGTCCGGCCCGCCCTGCTGCTGCTCGCCTCGCGCCTGCTCGGTCATGACGGCGACGAGGAGGTCACCTATGCCGCGGTGGTCGAGTTCATCCACACGGCGACGCTGATCCACGACGACATCATCGACCACGCCAACCTGCGCCGCGGCCAGCCGACGCTCAACAACCTCTGGGGCAACCACCTGACGGTGCTGCTGGGCGACTGGATCTACACCAAGGCGATGCAGATGGCCCTCTCGCACGGCCAGGTCGAGGTCATCCAGCGGCTCTGCGCCGCGACGCTCAAGATGACGGAAGGGGAGTTGCTCGCCTTCCAGCGGCTCGGGGCGCCCGACCTCGGGGCCGAGGAGTACTTCCAGATCATCGACCGCAAGACGGCCCACCTCTTCGCGGCCGCCTGCTCCATCCCGGCCCTGATCCAGCCGCAGCGGCCCGAAGCCGGCCAGGTGCTCGCCCGCTACGGCCGCGCCCTCGGCACCTGCTTCCAGCTCGTCGACGACCTGCTCGACTTCACGGCCCGCGAGAGCGAGCTCGGCAAGCCCGTGCTCTCGGACCTCAAGGAGGGCAAGCTCACGCTGCCGCTGATCCTGCTGCTGCCCCGGGTCGCCGCCGCCGAGCGGCGGCTGGTCGAGATGGTGCTTGAGGACCGCAGCTTCGCGCGGGTCTCCCCCGACGAGATCCTCGACCTGGTGCGCACCGAAGGCACGCTCGAGGAGGTGTCGACGATGGCCGAGGAGCTCGCGGCCGAGGCCAAGCGGGAGCTAGAGTTCTTTCCCCCCGGCGACGCCCGCGAAGCCCTGGAGTTTGCGCCAGACTTCGTCCTCCACCGGCGTTCGTAGCCGCGGCGGCTCGACCCCGAACACCCCTTTTTCCGGCCCTCCGTCGGGCAGCAGCCCGGCGACCCGTTTCGCATCCAGATGCGGGTCGAGCGGATGCACCTTGACCGCGAGCGGCTGCTCGACCCCGACCACCATGGCGTAGCGGAAACGCCGGGGCTGGGCGTCGATCCACTCGCCCTGGTCGGGCATCAGGAGGACGGCGCCAGCGGAGCGGTCGCGCCCCAACTCGGGAGGGGAATCGCCCACGAAGAGCAGCCCGACCTGGAGGTCCTTCGGGGAGGGCGGCAGCTCGATCGACAGGTAGCCGGTCACCTCGCGTCCCCAGTCGTAGACGACTCGCGCCCCTCCGGGCAGGCGTTGCGCTCCCGGCCGCAACCGCCGTGCGCCGGGCACCGGCTCCCCGGGCGTCAACTCGGCGAAGGACGGCTTCGCGGAACCGGCCCGCGGCCGGCCCCACCGCCCGAGGGGCGGAAAGCCCCAGCAGAAAGCCGGCTCCCCGACCGGCCCCAGCCCTTCGAACCCCAGGGGCAGCCAGCCCCGCAGCAGCCCGAGGTGATAGCGGTCGAAGGTGCGCCAGCGCTCGTCGCTCTCGACCAGCGTCTCGCCGGTCCCGGTATCCTCCAGGCTGAGCAGGAACCCTCCGGACCCGTGGGAGCTCCGCAGCTCGGCGAGCAGCCGGTTGCCGCCCGGCAACAGCAGCGGACCGGCCTCATAGACGTCGAGCGCCGCTCCCGGGCGATAGCCGTTGGCCCCCAACCGGCGGCCGTTGAGATAGAGGACGTACTCCTCGTCGGCGAGCACCTGGAGGCGCGCCCGGGCCGGGGCCCGGTCGAGCGTGAAGTCGCGGACCGCGTAGAAGGCGCTCGGCGACTGGCCGTTGCGGGCCCGGGCCGACCAGATCCACTGCGCGTCCCGCGTCGGCAGGAAGAGCCGCGCCCTGAGCGGCGGCAGCGTCCGCTTGAGCAGGGCGAGCCCGACCACCGTCAGGACGACCAGGGCCAGGGCGATCCACAGGCGGCGCGAGGGCGCGGCAGCGGTCACGGAGGAGGATTGCACGCGGGAAATCTAGCATGGGCTCGCCCTGGCCCCGGCGGCCCAATGGGCGCCGACACCGCCAGGGGCTTCCCCACCCGGGCGGGGGTAGTTCCGGAGGAACGTCCTTCTTCTAGCCCAGGGTGGAAACCCTGGGCGGGATTTGCCCAGGCACGGCCGGGGCTCCAGGCACCCGTCCACGGTCGCGCGCTCCCAACCGCCCAGGGTTTCCACCCTGGGCTACAGGAAGGCCGTCCCTCCGGGACTTGGGGTTTGCTTCTTCCGGGCCGCCGTTGACACCCCCCCTCGACGCGCACTACATTAGGCCGTGCACCCCTCCGCGTCCCCCGTATCAGAGACCTCGGCCGTTGGCTCGGGCATCATCGGCGCCATTCCGGCCCGGTACGGCTCGTCGCGGCTGCCCGGCAAGCCGCTGCTTCCCATCGCCGGCCGGCCGATGATCGAGCACGTCTATACGCGGGTGGCGCGGGCGCGCGGGCTCGACCGGGTCGTGGTCCTGACCGACGACGAGCGGATCGCCCGCGCGGTCGAAGGCTTCGGCGGCGAGTGGGAGATGACCCCCGGGGACTGCGCCAGCGGCACCGACCGCATCGCCTGGGCGGCGCGGCGGTGGGACGCCGCGGCCGTGGTCAACATCCAGGGGGACGAGCCGCTGATCGATCCCGAGGCGGTGTCGCGGATCGCGCAGCACCTGGCCGCGTATCCGGACGATCCGATGGTGACCCTGGCCGCGCCGCTCGACCCCTCGCAATGGGACAACCCCAACGCGGTCAAGGTGGTCCTGTCGCTCGCCGGCTATGCCCTCTATTTCAGCCGCTCCCCCATCCCCTACGTCCGCCAGGAGGGGGGAGCCCGGCCGTGGAAGCACCTGGGCATCTATGGCTATCAGAGCGCCGCCCTGCAGCGGCTCGCGACCCTGCCGCCCACGCCGCTCGAGCGCAGCGAGTCGCTGGAGCAGCTGCGGGCGCTGGAGCACGGCATCCCCATCCGCGTGCTGCCGGTCGAGCGGGAATCGCCCGGAGTGGACACGCGGGAAGACCTGGAGCGCGTCGAGCGTCTGCTCGGAACTTAAAGGAGATACCGACCGATGGCGAGCAAGTACATCTTCATCACGGGCGGGGTGGTCTCCTCGCTCGGCAAAGGGGTGGCGGCCTCCTCCGTGGGGGCCATCCTGGAGGCGCGAGGGTTCTCCGTCACGATGATGAAGTTCGACCCCTACATCAACGTCGACCCGGGCACCATGTCGCCCTATCAGCACGGCGAGGTGTTCGTGACCGACGACGGGGCGGAGACCGACCTCGACCTCGGCCATTACGAGCGCTTCACGCACACGCTGACCAGCAAGCGCCACAACTACACCACCGGTAAGATCTACGAGACGGTGATCAACAAGGAGCGCCGCGGCGACTACCTGGGCAAGACCGTCCAGGTCATCCCCCACATCACCGACGAGATCAAGGAGGCCATGCACCGCGTCGGCGACTCCTACGACGTGGTCATCGTCGAGATCGGCGGCACGGTGGGCGACATCGAGTCGCTGCCGTTCCTCGAAGGCATCCGCCAGTTCCGGCAGGAGCTGGGCCGCGGCAACGCCATCAACATCCACCTGACGCTGGTCCCCTACATCGCCGCCGCCGACGAGCTCAAGACCAAGCCCACCCAGCACTCGGTGCGCGAGCTGCGCGAGATTGGCATCTCGGCCGACATCGTCATGTGCCGGGTCGACCGCGCGCTCCCCGAGGAGATGAAGAGGAAGATCGCCCTCTTCTGCAACGTCGATCCGCGGCAGGTCATCGCCGCCCGCGACGTCTCGACGATCTACGAGGTGCCGCTGATGTTCTGCCGCGAGGGGCTGGACGACATCGTCCTCGAGCTGCTGAACCTCCCCCACTACGACCGCGACCTGTCGCGCTGGGAGAGCCTGGTGGCGCGCATCAAGAACCCGCACCACCGGGTCCGGGTGGGGATCGTCGGCAAGTACGTCGAGCTCCCGGACTCCTACAAGAGCTTGAACGAGGCGCTGATGCACGGCGGCATCGCCAACGACGCCGCGGTCGAGCTGGTCTACATCGACGCCGAGCAGCTCGAAGGGGGCAACTGGCCGAGCGACATCTTCGAGGTGGATTCGCTGCTCGTCCCCATCGGCTTCGGCTCCCGCGGCACCGAGGGGAAGATCCGCGCCATCCGCTTCGCCCGCGAGCACAAGGTGCCGTTCTTCGGCATCTGCCTCGGCATGCAATGCATGGTCATCGAGTACACGCGGAACGTCTGCGGCGTCAAAGGCGCGACCTCCTCGGAGTTCGAGCCGGACACCGAGAACGCGGTGATCTACAAGCTGCGCGACCTGCTGGGGATCGAGGAGATGGGCGGCACCATGCGTCTCGGCGCCTACCCTTGCCGCCTCAAGGAGGGGACGCTCGCCCGCCGCATCTACGGCGCCGCCGAAATCAGCGAGCGCCACCGCCACCGCTACGAGGTCAACCAGAAATACCTGCAGACGCTGGTGGACCACGGCCTCACGGTCTCGGGGCTGTCGCCCGACGGCAAGTTCGTCGAGATGGTCGAGCTGACCGACCACCCCTGGTTCCTCGGCTGCCAGTTCCATCCGGAGTACAAGTCGAAGCCGACCGAGCCGCACCCGCTCTTCGTCTCCTACATCGCGGCGGCGCTGGCGCATAAGGAGGGCCGCGAGAGCTCCGAGCGGACCGGCCAGGGAGAGCGGGAGCAGGTCCAGGTCATGGCCGAGGCCCGGGCGCGAGGGTGATGACGGCGGTCGAGCTCGCCCCGGGGGTGATCGTCGGCGGGGACCCCCGGTCGCTGCCGGTCCTCGCCGGACCCTGCGTGATCGAAAGCGAGGAGCGCACGCTGGAGGCCGCCCACACGCTCGCCGCCATGGCGGGCCGGCTCGGGATCCCGCTGGTCTTCAAGTCGTCGTTCGACAAGGCCAACCGCAGCTCGATCAAGAGCTTCCGCGGCCCAGGCCTGGCCGAGGGGATGCGCGTCCTCGCGCGGGTCAAGCAGGAGACCGGCCTGCCGGTGATCACCGATGTCCACGAGACGGAGCAGTGCGGCCCGGCGGCCGAGGTCTGCGACGTGCTCCAGATCCCCGCCTTCCTCTGCCGGCAGACTGACCTGGTGGTCGCCGCCGCCGCGACCGGCCGCGCCGTCAACGTCAAGAAGGGACAGTTCATGGCGCCGGACGACATGCGCCGGGTGGTCGACAAGGCGCGCAGCACCGGCAACGACCGGGTGACCGTGACCGAGCGCGGCGTCTCCTTCGGCTACCACAACCTGGTGGTCGACATGCGCAGCTTCGCCATGCTGCACGAGGACGGGATCGCGGTGATCTACGACGTCACCCACTCGCTCCAGCTCCCCGGCGCGGCGGGCGAGGAGAGCGGCGGGCTGCGGCGCTACGCCGAGCCGCTCGCCCGGGCGGCGGTCGCGGCCGGCGCGGACGGCATCTTCATGGAGATCCATCCGGATCCCGACCAGGCCCTCTCCGACCGCGCCGTGCAGCTCGACCCCATCCGGGCCGAGGCGCTGCTGGGGTCGCTGGTGGCGTTGCGCAACGTACTCGCGGACTCTCCTGTAGGGGCGCCATTCATGGCGCCCAGGGCGCGATGAATCGCGCCCCTACACCTGCCATGCCTGTCGAGGCCGTCTCCATCCGCCCCCCGCGCGAGGTCGCGGCCGAGGTGCTCGCCACCGAGGCGGCGGCGATCCGCGGCCTCTTGCCGCAGCTCGACGAGCGGTTCGACCGCGCGGTCGAGATGCTGCGGGCCTGCACCGGCCGGGTGGTCTGCTCCGGCATGGGCAAGAGCGGCATCATCATGAAGAAGGTGGCGGCGACCCTCTCCTCGACGGGTACGCCGGCCCTGTTCCTCCACCCCGCCGAGGCGGTACACGGCGACCTCGGGATGATCGTCCCCGGCGACGTCGTGCTCGCCGCCTCGTACTCGGGGACGACCGACGAGCTGCTGCAGCTGGTCGAGACCTTGAAGCGTCTCGGAGTGCCGCTGGTGGTGATGACGGCCAACGCCGCCTCGCCGCTCGCCCGTCACGCCGACATCCACCTCCCCGTCGCGATCGACCGCGAGGCCTGCCCGCTGAACCTGGCGCCGACCGCTTCGACCACGGCGACCCTGGCCCTGGGCGACGCCCTCGCCATGGCCCTCCTCGAAGCCCGCGGCTTTACCCGCGAGGACTTCGCGCGGCTCCACCCGGCCGGCCAGCTCGGCAAGCGCCTGCTCAAGGTCGAGCAGCTGATGCACGCCGGCGACGCGCTCCCCAAGGTGACCACCGATACGCCGATGCGCGAGGCGATCTACGAGATGTCCAGGAAGGGGCTCGGCATCACCGCCGTGGTCGACGCCGAGGGGCGGCTCGTCGGCTGCATCTCGGACGGCGACCTCCGGCGCCTGCTCATCACCGACGACGGGCTCCTGCGCCGCACCGCCGGCGAGTCCATGCAGCCCCGGCCGCGCACCATCCCCGGCGACGAGCTCGCCCCGGCCGCGCTCAAGGTGATGGAGGAGAACCGCATCACCTCCCTGTTCGTCGTCGGCGAGGACGGCGGCCGGCTCCGGGGCATCGTCCACCTGCACGACCTCTGGGGGTTGGAGCTCTTCTAGGTGGCGATCCTCTCCGACGACGAGCTGGCCCGGCGCGCCGCCCGGCTCGAGTGGCTGCTCTTCGACGTCGACGGCGTGATGACCGACGGCCATCTCGTCTACGGAACCGATGGCGAGCAGTGGAAGGTCTTCGACGTCCGCGACGGGCTCGGCATGAAGCTCGCCCAGCGGTCGGGCCTCAAGGTGGGCATCCTCTCCGGCCGGGTGACCACGGCGCTCGAAGTCCGCGCCCGCGAGCTCGGCGTCGACGCGCTGATCATGGACCGCTCCGACAAAGGCCCCGCCTTCGCCGAGTTCCTCGCCGCCTGGGACACTTCGCCGGAACGGGTGGCCTACGTGGGCGACGACCTGGTCGACCTGCCGGTGATCCGCCGCTGCGGCCTCTCCTTCGCCCCGGCCGACGCCGTCGCCGAGGTCCTGGCGCGGGTGGACTGCGTGCTGGCGCGGCGCGGCGGCCAGGGCGCCGTACGCGAGATGTGCGAGAGGGTGCTCAAGGCGCGGAATGCCTGGGAGGGGCTCCTCGCCTCCTACCTCGAAGGCGAATAGCCTCCCTTTCTGAATGGCCCGTCCGCGCTCTTCGTTGCCGGCCGCCCTGCTCCGCTTTCTCTCAGCGGTCTTTGGACGGCTCTCCTGGACGGTCGCGCAGCGGCTCGGGCGCGGCCTCGGCTCGCTGGGCTGGAGGGTCTCCAAGCGCGACCGCCGCCGTGCCCTCGATCATCTCGCCCTGGCGTTCCCCGACCTCGCTCCCGGGGACCGCGTCCAACTCGGCCGCGACTGCTTCCGCCATCACGGCGCCAGCCTCGCGGAGTGCCTTCACCTGCTGCGCCACGACTGCGCGGCCGTGCGCGCGGCGGTGGACGTCGAGGGTTGGGAGGAGATCGAGCGGGTGCGCGCCGCGGGGCGGCCGATCCTGATCCTGACCGGCCATTGCGGCAACTGGGAGCTGCTCGCCGCGCTGATCAACTGTCTCGGGCTGGGGATGGCGGTCGTGGCCCGGCCCCTGGACGAGCCCGACCTCCAGGAGATGCTCGCGGGTCTGCGCCGGCGTTTCGGCACGGAGACCATCGCCCGGGGCAGCGAGGGCGCGGCCCGGCAGCTGCTGAACACCCTGCGCCAGGGCGGCGCGCTCGGTATGCTGATCGATCAGGACACCAAGAAGGTCGAAGGGGTCTGGGTGCCCTTCTTCGGCCGCCCGGCCTTTACGCCGGTGGGGGCGGCCAAGATCGCGTTGCGCCAGGAGGCGGCGGTGATCCCCGCCTTCATCGAGCGCCTCGACGGCGGCCGCCACCTCGCCCGCTTCTCGCCGCCTCTCGATCTGCCTCCAGACCCGAAAGAGGCGACGGCGGTGATGACCCGCGTCATCGAAGAGCAGGTCCGCCGCCGCCCCGAGCAGTGGGTGTGGATGCACCGGCGCTGGCGGAGGCAGCCGCCAGCGGTGGATTGAACGCTACCGCCGGCCGCCGCCCAGGACGCCGCCGAGCAGGCCGCCGACATCGTCCATGATCTGGCCGTCGCCATCGGAGTCCAGCACCCGTCCCAGGAGACCGCCGAGCCCCGCGGGCGCGGAGGTCTCGGCCTGACGGCGCTCTTCGCCGAGGACTCCGGCGAGTCCTCCCGGATCGAGCCCCTGCTGGCGCTGCCGGCGGCCGAGCGCGCCGAGCACGATCGGAGCGAGCAGCATCAGCAGCTGGGTTACCGTGCCCGGGTCCAGGCCGGTGGTACGGCCGACTGTGGTCGCGACGGCGGGCTGGCGCCGGCCGAAGATGTGTCCGAGGATCGAGGCGCCTACTCCGGTGGCGGCGCCGCCGCCCAGGAAGCCGCCGAGGTTGTCGAGGATGCTGCCGTCATGGTCGCGCGACAAGGCCCCGGCGAGTTGCTGGGCTCCTTGCGGCTGGCTGGCGTTGTGCGAAAGCCCGCCCAGCAGGGCGGTGAGGGCGGCCGGAACGGCCTGGCGGGTCTGATTCTCGTCGATGCCGAGCTGGTTGCTGATCTGCGACAACGTTCGGGGATCGAGCTGCTCGTTGACGAGGTCGATGAGTGGGGCCATAGGGGATCTCCTCCTGTGGTGTGGACCTCAGGACCACCATGGCCCTGCGACGGTAGGAGTAGAGAGGCAAATTGCGTACCATTGGGGTCATGGAGCCGAAGACGCGCCTCACCGTCGAGGAGTACCTGGCCCAGGAGCGCCAGGCGGAGACCAAGAGCGAGTACCTGAACGGCGAGGTCTTCGCCATGACCGGATTCACCCGGGCTCACAGTCTGATCGTCGGCAACGTTGGCTGCTCTCTCCACGAGCAGCTACGCAAAAGGAGCTACGAAGCCTATATCAGCGCTATGAGGGTCCTGGTCCTCAAGACCGGCCTCTTCACCTACCCTGACGTAGTGGTAGCCAGCGAGCCTTCCTTTGATGATGAGGCGATGGACAACCTGCTCAACCCCACCCTGATCGTGGAGGTGCTCTCGGAGTCCACCGAGGATTACGACCGCGGCACCAAGTTCGCCCACTACCGGACGATCCCCTCGCTCTCCGAGTACGTCCTCATCGCCCAGAGCGAGGTCCACGTGGAGCACTTCATCCGCCAGGCGGATGGCTGGCTGCTCACGGAGACCAGCGACCTCGGCGACACCATCGAGCTGCCGTCGATTGGCTGCCGGCTCTCCTTGAAGGACGTCTACGAGCGGGTGATCGCGCCCGCCTGCTAAACTCCGCCGCCGTGCGACGTTCCCTGCCGTTGATCCTCCTGCTGCTGTCGGGTTGCCGGAACGAGCCTGCCGCTCCGCCCGCGCTCCCCTGGGACCGGATCGATCTCTGGTCGCAGCCGTCAGTGGTCGAAGAGGCGCCGGCCGAGGCGGCCGAGGCGAGCGGAGCTCCGGTGTCGCAGAAGGTCTTCTTCCTCGGCGCCGAGGAGGTCCGGGACATGCGTTTCGTCCCGCCGCAGCAGCTCGTCCACTTCCCCAAGCGGACAGCAGGGCAGATCCGGGTCCTCGAGCAGGCGGTCCACTCGCGGGTGGGATGGCGCGTCCGCGTCGGCCAGGACGGCTACTTCTCTTTCATCCCGCTGGGCACCCTGAACAACTGCGGCTGCATCTACCGGGCCGGCGTCCGCGAGCCTTCCGGCCAGATCCGCGAGCTGTTCCGCGGCGACGCCCAGCCAGTCGGCCCGCTCGCCCCGGCCGTCGTGGAGGTGGACCTGGCGCCGTACGCGGGGAAAGAGATCGACGTCCTCATCCAGATCGACCTTATCCAGATCGATTCGCCGCCCGCGCCGGGCCAGCCCCTCCCCACCGCGCTCTGGGGGAGCCCCGCCGTCTACAGCCGCAAGGAGGTGCCCAGGGCCGCCGAGCGCGCCCAGGACAAACCCAACATCCTGCTGATCGGCTTCGACACCCTGCGGGCCGACGCCGTCGGCCCCTGGGGGCGGACTCCCAGCCTCACCCCGTCGATCGACCGGCTGGCCGAGCAGAGCGATATCTGGCTCGACGCCTTCACCGCCTTCAACGTCACCAACCCGAGCTTCGTCTCGATCATGACCGGGCTCTACGGCAAGAACCACGGGGTCTACGACCTGAAAACCCCGCTGCCGCAGAGCCACGTGACGCTCGCCGAGCACCTCCACGGCGCCGGCTACTCCACCCTGGCGGTCATCTCGGCCCGCCATCTGGGCGACCATAACTCGGGGCTCGGCCAGGGGTTCGACGACGTGGTCCGCGCCGACGAGCACCTCGCCGCCGAGATGGCGGTCGATACGGCGCTGGACTGGATCGCCGGCCGCGCCGCCCAGCCGAAGCCCTTTTTCGCCTGGGTCCACCTCTTCGACCCCCACACCCCCCACACGCCGCCGCAGCCGTTCGCCCTCGGCTTCCGCCCCGCCGGCTACGACGGCCTGAGCCCCGTGCACACCTGGGTCCCGTTCCGCCAGCCCGGGCCGCGCGAGTTCGCCGAGAAGGTGCTCGGGGCCGACCGCGACCTCTACGACGGCGAGGTGGCCTACCTCGACCGCCAGGTCGGCCGTCTCCTCGGCTTCCTGGAGAGCCGCGGCCTGCTCGAAAACACCCTGATCGCCCTGGTCGCCGACCACGGCGAGAGCCTGGGCGAGCACGGCATCCGCTTCCGCCACGTCGGGCTCCACGACACCACGACCCACGTGCCGATGATGATCCGCTGGCCGGGCGCGAAGCAGGAGGGGCGGCGCTTCGAGGGGCTGGTCCAGACGATCGACCTGTTCCCCACCTTGATGGGCGCCGCCGGTCTGCCGGTGCCGGAACAGAACGGCGAGGACCTCCGCAAGCTGACGGGCGAAGGGCGAAAAGGCCGGCGCGCCGTCTTCGCCGAGCACGCCGCCAAGCTCGGCCTCATGGCGCGCACCCGCGACTACAAGTACATCCTGAGCCAGGGCAACGCCCCGTTCTTCCCGGACGGCGCCTCGCTCTACGACCTCAAGGCCGATCCCGGGGAGACGCAAAACCTGGCCGGCAAGAATCTGCCGGCCGAGGTGGAGATGTCTTCGCTCCTGCGCCGCTGGCTCGCCGAGCGCCGCAACCAGCCGAAGGCCATTCCCAAAGACCTGCCGCCGGAAGAGGTCGAGCGGCTGCGGGCGCTGGGGTATATCCAGTAGAAAGGACCTAAAGGACTGCAAGGACAACAGGGACTCCGCTTCCTGTCCCTTGAGTCCTTGTTGTCCTTTAGGTCCTTTCGGCCTTCCGCCGCGGGCTCACCAGCCAGGCGACGCCGATTCCGAGCAGGTAGAGGACCAGCGCGGGCACCGCGAACAGGCAGAGGTTCAGGATGTCCGGCGTCGGGGTGACGATCGCCGCGGCGGTGAAGATAAGCACCACCGCCCAGCGGAACTTCCGCAGCAGGAAGCCGGGAGTCACCACGCCGAGCGCCGAGAGCAGCACGATCATCACCGGCAGCTCGAACATCAGCGCCATCCCCAGGATCACCGTCAGCAGGAAGCCGAAATAGCGCTGGGCCTCGGGAACGGCCTTGAACTGCGTGGACATCCCGAGCAGGAAGTCCACCGCCTGGGGGAAGGCGACGTAGTAGGCAAAGGCGCCGCCGCCGAGGAAGAAGAGCGAGCCGAAGACCAGGAAGGGCAGCACGTACAGGCGCTCGCGCCGGTAGAGGGCCGGGGAGACGAAGAGCCAGATCTGGAAGAGAACGAACGGCGCCGCCAGGAACAGGGCTGCCAAACCCACCACCTTCAGATAGAGGAAGAGCACGTCCGGCACGCCGAGAAAGACCAGCTGCTCGCCTGGCGGCAGCTTGTCGAGGACCGGCTTCTGCAGGAAGGCGACCATCTGCTCCCGGAAGACCCAGCAGGGGATGGCGGCGGCGACGATGCTGAGCAGCGACCAGAGGATCCGCTTGCGCAGCTCCTCCAGGTGCTGGAGCAGCGACATGCGATGCAGGTCCTCGGTCGTGGGAGGGGCGTACTGGGAAGCGGGCACGGGAGACATTGCGAGCGGAGGCGGGCCGGGGCCGTCAGGGGAGGTCGAGCGGCCGCGGCGTCTCGGTCCGGGGCTCATCGCTCGGCACGCTCGGCACGCCCGGCAAGGAGGCGGCGGCCGGCGGCTCCACCCGGTAGGGCCGGAGCGGCGGCGGGGTGGGCTCCTCTTCGAGCGCCAGCTCGGCGTTGACCGTCCGCTTGAGCTCGTTGGAGGCCTTGCGGAACTCGGACATTCCGCGGCCCAGGGTACGGCCGACCTCGGGCAGACGCTTGGGACCGAAGATCAGCAGCGCCAGCACCAGGATGAAAAGCAGCTCAGGGACGCCGAGAGGACCGAACATGGGGACTCCAGACGGCGATGATCGGCTCGCGGCCTCGCAAAGTCAAGCGCGGCGAGCCGGACTAAACCGCCGAGGCCGGGTGTTACACTTTCACCATGAGACGTTCCTGGCGTATCGCGGCGATCACCCTGTTCACTCTCGTGCTCGTGCTGGGCGGGCTGTACGGAGACCGGCTCCTCGCCCTGACCACCGAGGCACGGGACACCCTCCGCCTCTACACCGAGCTGGTCAACGTCGCCCACGAACGGTACGGCGACAAGGTGACCTACAGCGAGCTGGTCTACTCGTCGATCGACGGCCTGCTCCGTACGCTCGATCCGCACACCGGCTTCCTGCCGCCCGAAGCCTACCAGGGCATGCGGGAGCGCCAGCAGAGCACCTACTACGGGCTCGGCCTGCTGGTCGGCTTCCGTGATGGGCAGCTCACCGTCATCTCCCCCATGGAGGGGACGCCCGGCGCCCGGCTCGGCATCCAGACGGGCGACGTCATCAGCACGATCGACGGCGAGTCGACCGAGACGCTGGGCCTGGACGACGCGGTCAACCGGCTCAAGGGCCCCAAGGGCACGCAGGTCAAGATCACCATCGTGCGGCGCGGCCTCGAACGGCCGCTCGAGATGACGGTGACCCGGGCCGAGATCCCGCAGACCACCGTCCGCCAGACCTACATGCTGACGCCGACCACCGGCTACGTCATGATCACCGAGTTCTCGCGCTCGACCGGACGCGAGGTGGCCGAGGCGGTCGCCAAGCTCAAGGAGCAGGGGATGCAGCAGCTGCTGATCGACCTACGCAACAACGGCGGCGGCGTGCTCGACCCGGCGATCGAGATCTCCGACCAGCTCCTGCCCGAGGGCAGCACCGTAGTCGAGACCCGCGGCCGCATCCGCGACTCCTTCCAGAGCTACAAGGCCGAGGGACGGTTCTCGCAGGTCGAGGTGCCGGTCGTCGTCCTGGTCAACGAGGGCAGCGCCTCCGCCTCCGAGATCGTGGCCGGCGCCATCCAGGACCATGACCGCGGCCTGATCGTCGGCACGCCGAGCTGGGGCAAGGGCCTGGTGCAGACGGTGTACAACCTCTCCTATGGAGCGGCCATCGCGCTGACCACCGCCAAGTACTACACCCCGTCCGGGCGGCTGATCCAGCGCGACTACACCTCTTACTACGACTACTACACCCACTCCGGCGCCGGCACGCCCGAGATGCTCGGCAAGACGGTCAAGGAGGACGAGGTCTTCCACACCGACCTGGGCCGCAAGGTCTACGGCGGCGGCGGCATCACCCCGGACGTGATCGTCGAGAACGAGGAGATCGTGGAGTTCGCGCAGTTCCTGCTCTCCCGCAACGCGTTCTTCAACTTCGCGGTGGACTACCACCAGCGCCATCCGGTCAAGTCGGTCGACTGGAAGCCGGGTCCGGAGGTGCTGACCGATTTCCGCAAGTGGGTGGCCGGGCAGTCGATCTCCACGCCCCAGGAGCTCGAAAAGGAGTTCGCCGACGCGCGGCTCCGCGACCAGGTCCTGCTGCAGATCCGCGCCGAGGTCCTGAACTCGGTCGCCGGCCAGGAAGCCCGGCACCGGGTGCTCGCCCAGGCGGACAAGCAGATCCAGACCGCCCTCTCCCAGTTCGACCGCGCCGCCGCCCTCCAGGCGGAGAGGAAGCTGCTCGAAAAGCGGGAGGAGCGGGCCGAGAAGCGGGAGCCGCTGGGGTAGGGCTCTCTTCTTCCCAGAGATGTGAAAACGGCCGGCTCACCCCGGCCGTTTTTGTTTATGCCCCCCACCTGACCTCCCCACTCCCACCACCCAGCTTCCCTACTCTTCCTCCCCCCGCGCCACATCGACCTCCGTGAAGTAGTCGGGCTTCACCAGCACCTCGCGCGGCTTGCTCCCCTGGGCGGGGCCGAGGAGGCCGTCGCGCTCCATCATGTCGATCAGGCGGGCGGCGCGAGAGAAGCCGATGCGCATGCGGCGCTGGAGGAAGCTCGCCGAGGCCTGCCGTTCGGCGATCACCATCCGCGCCGCCTCGTCGTACAGCTCGTCGTCGTTGTCGCCGCCGTCGCCGCCCGCCCCCTCGTTGGTGGGCTCCTTCAGCACGTCGGGGTCGAGCTCGGGCCGGCCCTGTTTCTTGAGCCAGCGCACCAGGGCGGCGGTCTCCTGCTCGGAAACGTAGGCGCCGTGCAGACGCATGATGCGCGAGGTCCCCTGCGGCATCATCAGCATGTCGCCCTTGCCCAGCAGCTTCTCGGAGCCGACCTGGTCGAGGATGGTGCGCGAGTCGTGACGGCTCGCGGTGGCGAACGAGATGCGGCAGGGGAAGTTGGCCTTGATCGTGCCGGTCAGGACGTCCACCGACGGCCGCTGCGTGGCCAGGATCAGGTGGATGCCGACGGCGCGCGCCATCTGGGCGAGGCGGGCGATCGAGGTCTCGACGTCCGAGGAGGCCACCATCATCAGGTCGCCCAGCTCGTCGACGATGATCACGTAGTACGGCATCGGCTTCAGGTCGGCCGCCGTCACCGGGGTCTCGCCGTCCGACAGCGACAGCCGCTCGCGCACCTGCGGGTCGCAGATCGCCCGGTTGTAGTAGGCGATCGAGCGCACGTGCACCTCGGCGAGCAGCCGGTAGCGGCGCTCCATCTCGGCGACCGCCCAGCGCAGCGCGTTGGCCGCCTTCTTGGGGTCGACCACCACCTCGGTCTTCAAGTGCGGGATGTCGGCGTAGACCCCCAGCTCGATCCGCTTGGGGTCGATGAAGATGAACTGCACCTCCTCGCGCGTCGCCTTGTAGAGGATCGAGGTGATCATGCTCTGCAGGCCGACGCTCTTGCCCGCGCCGGTGGCGCCGGCGACGAGCAGGTGCGGCATGGTGGCGAGGTCGGCGTAGTAGGGGTTGCCGTGGATGTCGGTGCCGAGCGCCATGGTAAGCACCGACGGCGCCTTCCGGAAGCGCTCGTCGGCGACCAGCGAGCCCAGGCGGATCATCGCGCGCTCCCTGTTCGGCACCTCGATGCCGAGCGTCGAGCGCCCCGGCATGCGATCGATGCGCACCGACTCGGCGCGCAACGCCAGGGCCAGGTCGTCCTGCAGGTTGACGACCTGGCTGACCTTGACCCCGGGCGCTGGCTGGAGCTCGAAGACGGTGATCACCGGGCCGGGGCTGATGGCCTCGATGGTGCCGTCGACGCCGAACTCGGCGCAGCGGCTGCGGATCGTCTCGCCGAGGCGGACCAGCACCGACTCGTCCTGGGCGCTCTTGCCGTCCCCCATCTGCAGCAGGTTGATCGGCGGCAGCGTCCCGGGGGCGACCTCGGCGACGAACGGCAGCGGCGCCTGCGGCGCGGCCGGGGTGCGCGGACGCGCCGGAGCCGCCGACGGGGAAGAGGAGGGCGCGGGGGCGGCCATCGCCTCGCGCACGGCCTGGAACTCCTCGTCCTCGTCGAGCTCCGCGGCGCTCACCTTGCGGACGGCGTAGTCGGTCTCGCCCCGGCGCTCGGTCACCCGCACGGGGCGCAACGGCAGGTCCAGACGTCCCGGCGGCGGCTCGACCGGCACGACGGCCGTCGCGAGGACCGGACGTCCTGAGGGGACCGAGGGGGCCGGCTCGGCCTTTTTCTTCTCCTCAATGACCCGCTGGAGGTGCTTGGTGATGACCCGCCGCCGCGCCCGCTCCTTGGCCTGGCGCTCCTTGTGGCGCTCGCGCGCCAGCTTCCAGTTCTGCCACATCTGCCGCAGGCTCACCCGCCAGGAGGCGAGCACATCGCCCAGCGTCGACTGCACCACGAGCGCCATGCCGCAGGCGACCGTCGTCACCAGCACCAGCAGCGAGCCCATGAAGTTGAAGCGCGACTGGAGCAGCTCGATGAGGAAGGAGCCGAAATCGCCGCCGGCGGCGACCGTGCCTTCGCGCCACTCGACGGAGCCGACCAGGAGTTGGAGCAGGGGCGGGGTCGCCACCAGCAGCATCGCGACGCCGAAGCCGCGGCCCACGACCCGGACGGCTCCTTTCTTACGCAGCCGCCGCCAGCCCGCCACCATCAGGAACAGCGGCACCAGCAGACAGGTGAGTCCGAGGACGCCGAAGCAGACCGCGGCGACCTGCGCTCCGGCGGGGCCGATCCAGTTGCGCGCGCCCTCCTCCCCCGCGGTGGCATGGCGGAACAGGCTCGGGTCCTCGGGGTGATAGCTGCCGAGGCTCAGGGCGAGGAACAGGCCGGTAAACAGGAAGAGCAGCCCGAGCAGCTCGTTGCCCTTCTCGGGCGAGAGCATCGGACGGTCTTTGGCTTTGGCGGTTTTGGGGATGGCCAGAGACACGGAGCCCTCGCTCAGTCGACCCTGCCGCGCGCGGGCGGCTCGGAGATGGGGGCGTTCACGGTGGCTCCGTTGAGAATCCGGATGAAGAAATCACATCCAACTAGGCATGAAGTCTAGCATATCGGGTGCCGGGAGGCGGATGAGGCGGGGCGGTCCTCGTTTGCGCGGGTTCGTCCTGATTTGCGGAGGGCCGTCTTCGTTTGCGGAGTTTCGTCCTGATTTGCGCGGGGCCGTCCTCGTTTGCGGAGTTTCGTCCTCGTTTGCGTTCATACGTCCGATTTCGGGCTTGTTCGTCCTCTCCTGCGGAGTTTCGTCCTCTCCTGCGGTTGTTCGTCCTCATTTGCGGAGTTTCGTCTTCTCCCGCGGTCGTACGTCTTCTCCCGCGGGAATCTGTCTTCCACGGAGTTGAACGGGCTTCTACTCGTCTCATCCACGTGCGGCGCGATGGATCTGGAGCATTTCCGGCAGGCCCAGCTCCTCCGCCCGTGTTTTCTCTCCGATCCCCACCGCCCGCAACACGGCTTCGGCTTTCTCCCTGCCCCAGCCGGAGGCGAGCGAGTTGCGCAGCGTCTTGCGTCGCTGGGCGAAGGCGAGACGCACCGTGGCGAGAAAGGCCGCCATCTCCTCGGGCGGCAGCGGCGGCGGGTGGAGATCGAGGCCGACGAAGGCGCTCTCGACCCTGGGCGGCGGGCGGAAGCTGCCGGGCTTCACCCGTCCCAGAACCCGCGCCCGGGCATACGCGGCCACCAGGACCGACAGCGATCCGTACGCCTCGTCGCCGGGGCCAGCGACCAGGCGGTCTACGACCTCTTTCTGCAGCAGGAAGGCGGCGCGGGGCACCCGGTCGCCGTGGGGGAGGAGCCGCTCCAGGATCGCGGTCCCGACGTTGTAGGGGAGGTTGCCGGCAACCAGGGTCGGCGCGGGCAGGCGCTCCCAGGCGATCTCCAAGGCGTCGCCCACGACCAGAGACAGCGCCGTCCCCGGGAGCCCCGGAAGACGCCGCCGGGCGAGGACGGAGGCCCACTCCAGGTCCAGCTCCCAGCCCACGACCCGCGCCCCGGCGTCGAGGAGCTCGGCGGTCAGCACGCCGCCGCCCGGACCGATCTCCAGCACCCGCTCGCCTTGGGGAGCGAGGAAGCGGATCAGCGGCCCGCAGATCGCGCCGTCGATCAGGTGGTGCTGCCCCAGGGATTTCTTGAGCGGCGGACGCACGCTGCGACCCTATCAAAGATCTCCCGCGTGCCAAATTGGCCCGCCAGCCCGCCGAGACCGACCGGACCGCCGCCCCTTGCCGTTCATATCCCCCGGGGAAATGGCGCAAACTACGGGTGGCACTTCACTTGCACCCCTGGGCTCCGTCATGGAACTGGACGTCCCCACCCTGAACCGAGACGTCGAGCGCGAGACGCTCACCCTCAAGCGGATCGAAGCCGAGTTGCGCAAGGTGATCGTCGGGCAGGACTACCTGCTCGACCGCCTGCTGGTCGGCCTGCTCGCCCGCGGCCACGTGCTCATCGAAGGCGTCCCCGGGCTCGCCAAGACCCTGGCCGTCAAGACCCTCGCCCGGACGCTCGCCATCGACGCGCAGCGCATCCAGTTCACCCCGGACCTGCTGCCCGCCGACCTGATCGGCACGCTGATCTACGACCAGAGGAGCGGCGACTTCCTGCCGCGCAAGGGGCCGGTCTTCACCCACCTCCTGCTCGCCGACGAGATCAACCGCGCCCCGGCCAAGGTGCAGTCGGCGCTGCTCGAGTGCATGGAGGAGCGGCAGGTCACGCTCGGCGACCGCAGCTATCCGCTGCACGAGCCGTTCATGGTGCTCGCCACCCAGAACCCGATCGAGCAGGAGGGGACCTACCCGCTCGCCGAGGCGCAGGTCGACCGCTTCATGATGAAGCTCAAGGTCGACTATCCGACGCGCGCCGAGGAGGCCGAGATCCTCGACCGCATGCTGGTCGAGCGCGACCTCCAGCCGTCGCCGGTCCTGGAGCGCGACCGGCTGCTCGCGTTGCGCCAGGTGGCCGACTCCGTCTATCTCGACAACAAGATCCGCGGCTACATCCTCGACCTGGTGACGGCGACCCGCAACCCGCGGGCGGCCGGGCTCGGCGACCTCTCCGACCTGATCGCCTTCGGCGCTTCGCCGCGCGCCACCCTGTTCCTGGCCCGCGCCGCCAAGGCCATGGCCCTGGTGCGCGGCCGCGGCTACGTGGTCCCGGAGGACGTCAAGGAGCTGGCCCCCGACGTGCTGCGCCACCGGATCCTCCCGACCTACGAGGCGGAGGCCGAGGAGATCTCCTCCGACGCCCTCGTCAAGAGGCTGCTCGACCGTATCCCAGTCCCGTAACTTCGCCGAGGTGATGCCGTCCGTGCCCGGCTTTCTGTCAGCGTTCAAGCGCAAGCCTCCAGCCTCCAGGCCGGCGGCGGGCACGACCCTGCCCGCCGACCTGATGCGCAAGGTGCGGCGCATCGAGATCGCCACCAACCGCTTGGTCGACCAGGGGGTCGCCGGCGACTACCACGCGGTGTTCAAGGGGCACGGGATGGAGTTCGCCGAGGTCCGCCCCTACCAGCCCGGCGACGACATCCGCAGCATCGACTGGAACGTCACCGCCCGCATGGGCTCCCCTTTCATCAAGAAGTACGTCGAGGAGCGCGACCTCACGGTCTTCCTGGTGGTCGACGTGTCGGGCAGCCTCTCTTTCGGCTCGCGGGGGATCCTGAAGCGCGAGTTGGCGGCCGAGGTCGCGGCGCTGCTCGCCTTCGCGGCGGTGCGCAACCAGGACCGCGTCGGCGCCGCCCTGGTGAGCGACCGCCTCGAGCTCTTCCTGCCGCCGCAGCGCCGGCGCACGCACGTGCTGCGCATGGTCCGCGAGGTGCTCGACCGGCTGGCGCACGGGCAGACCGACCTCCAGCGCGGGCTCGACGCCGTGCTGGCCACCCTGCGGCGGCGCTCGGTCCTGTTCCTGATTTCCGACTTCCTGGGCACGATTCCCACCCGGTCGCTCAAGGCCGCGGCGGCCCGTCACGACCTGATCGTGGTCGAGGTGGTCGATCCGCGTGACGTGGAGCTGCCCGCGGTCGGGCCGGTGGTGCTGCGCGACGCCGAGACCGGACAGCTGGCGCTGGTGAACGGCGGCCGGCTCGGGAAGAAGCACGCCGAGCGGCGGCGGCGCGAGCGCGCCGACCTCACCCGGCTCATCCGCAAGCTCGGCGTCGACCACCTGGAGCTGCGGACCGACCGTCCTTATATAGGGACCCTGCTCGCCTTCTTCGAGCAGCGCCGGCGGAGGCTGCGGCGGTGAGGCACGTCTATCTCCTCCTCGTCCTCCTCGCCGGCCCCGTCGCGGCGCAGACGGCTCCCCGTCTCTCGGTGCTGATCTCGCCCGCGGAGCTGACGGTCGGCGACCGGGTCGAGGCGACGCTCACGCTCCATGCCCCGGCCGGGCTGGCGGGCGATCCGCGCTTCCCGGCCTGGCGCGAGAGCTGGGGCGAGACCGAGGTGATCGGCAAGAGCGAGCCCGAGAAGGTCTCGGAGGAAAACGGCATCGCGGTCTGGCGGCAGCGGGTGACGCTGGCCGCGTTCCGGCCCGGCCCGCTGCCGCTGCCGCCGGTCGCCGTCGCCGTCCCTTTCAAAGAGCGGACGGTCGAGGTCTCGACGCCCGCGGACCTGGCGCTCCAGGTGCGCTCGGTCCTGCCCGCGGACGAGCAGAACCCGGAGCCCAAACCGTCAGCCGCGCCCCAGCCCTTGCCAATCGGGGCGCCGTTCTGGTGGACGCTCGCCGCCTCGTCGGCGCTGCTGCTCGCCCTGCTCTACCTGATCCGGCGGCAGGGCCGCGCCGCCGCGGAGACCGTGAAACCGGTCCTCCCCCCCTACGAGGAGCTGCTCGCCGAGCTCGACCTGGCGGGCCGCGAGCCGTCGTCGGTCGCGGCGCATACGCGGATCAGCCTGGCGTTGCGGCACTACCTCGGCCGCACCCTCGCCTTCCCCGCGGCCGAGAGCACCACCAGCGAGATCCACCGCCAGCTCCTCGGCCGGCGTCTGGCGGGCGCCCTGGTGCGCCGCGCCGTCGAGCTGCTGCGCGCCTGCGACCTGGTCAAGTTCGCGCGCCAGGAGGCGGGCGAGGAGAGGGTCCGCGAGCGTCTCGGCATGGCCCGCGAGGTCGGCCGCGAGATCGACGCGCACCTGCGCCCCCCGTCCGAGGAAGAGCGGCCGGAGGAGCGCCTGGAGGCGGCGGGATGAGCCAGGTCTTTCCCCATCTCGCCAGTCCCGCGTGGCTGTTGCTGCTCCTGGCGTTGCCGCTGCTCGCCTGGTGGCACCACCGCCGCCACGGCCTGGGAGCCCTCACCTACAGCCACCTCCCCACGGGCGTACGGGCGGCCGGCGCCTGGCGGCTCCACCTGCCGTTCTACGCCCGCCTGCTGGCCCTGGGCTGCCTGGTCCTGGCGCTCGCCCGGCCGCAGCTCGGCTACTCCTGGGAGGAGAACCTCACCGAGGGGATCGACATCCAGATCGTGCTCGACATCTCGGGCAGCATGGGGGCCGAGGACTTCCAGCCCGAGAACCGGCTGGTCGTCGCCAAGCAGGTGGTGCGGGACTTCATCGCCGGCCGGCCCGGCGACCGCATCGGCCTGGTGGTCTTCTCGGGGACCGCCATGAACCGGGCGCCGCTCACCACCGACCGGCAGATGCTCGACCTGCTGGTCGACTCGATCGAGCTCAACAGCCTGCCGGACGGCACGGCGATCGGCGTGGCGCTCGCCAACGCCGCCGCGCGCCTCAAGGACAGCGAGGCCAAGACCCGCGTCATCCTGCTGATCACCGACGGCGTCAACAACGCCGGCGAGATCGATCCGATCTCCGCCGCGGCGGTCTGCGACGGGCTCGGGATCAAGGTCTACACCATCGGCGTCGGCGCGGCGCGGGGGAAGGTCCCCGTCCCCTTCCCCATGATCGATCCCCTGACGGGCGAGAGGAAGATGCGCCGCGTGATGATGCACGTGCCGGTCGACGAGAAGCTGATGCGCCGGATCGCCGACCGCACGGGCGGCCATTTCTTCAAGGCGACGGACGGCGCGGCCCTCCGCGACGTCTTCGCGGAGATCGACCGGTTGGAGAAGACGCCGCTCCAGGTCAAGCGCTACGTCCGCTACCGCGAGGCGTTCACGCCGCTGGTCTGGGCCGGTCTCGGGCTGCTGCTGCTGCCGTTCGCCGCCGCCGGCGTCAAGGTGACCGCCGAGCCATGATCTTCGCCGAGCCCCGTCTCCTCTGGCTGGCCCTGCTCGCGCCGCTCGCGGCGCTGGCCGCGGCCTGGTTC
>JBKKAU010000314.1:0-7123 GCA_046714475.1 Thermoanaerobaculia bacterium | reverse complement strand
GTCCTGGACGGTGCGGCCTTCGAAGAGGGCCTCGGGCAGGCCGTACCAGTGCTCCATGGTGGTGAGGCCCCAGCGGGCCGAGGTCAGGACGTTGACCCGGGCGACGTCCATCTGCGCGTGGTGGCAGGCGCTACGCATGCCGCGCTTGCGGATCTCCTCGATGGCCGCTTGCATGATGTCCGGCCGGTAGCCGAAGAACTTCACGCCGTCGGCGCCCTTGGCGGCCATCTCGTCCACCCATTTCCGCGCCTCTCCGGGTTTCGTGAAGGGAGTTTTCCGCCCCATGCCGAAGAAGATGTAGGCCTCGATGCGCGGGGCGGTGATCTCGTTCCTGGCGCTCTTCGCCTTGTGGTCCAGCGTCCACTCCAGACCGTTGCCGCTGCCGGGCTCGCGGATCGTGGTGATGCCGTGCCCCATCCAGAGCTTCAGGACGTACTCGGCGGGCGTCCCCTGCTCCGCGCCGCCGATGTGGCCGTGCATGTCGACCAACCCCGGCAGCACGTACATGCCCTGCAGGTCGAGATCCCGGTCCCCTGGTCGCGCCGGGGGACGGGCCGCCGGGTCGATGGGCACGCCCGGGCTGCCGACGGGGGAGACGGAGGCGATCCGGTTCTTCTCGATCACGATGTCGACCGGCCCGAACGGCGGCGCGCCGGTGCCGTCGATCACCGTGACGCCGCGCAGGATGAGGCGCTGGAACGGCCCCTCTCCTTCAGCCCGGGCGGGAGCCCTGGGCACCTCCGGACCGGCCGGCCCGGCGGCGGGGGTGGGGGCGGGAGACGGGTCGGTCTTCTTCTCCTGCGCCACCGCTACGGTCACCGCGGCCACGAAACAGGCGACGATCAGGGCGCTCAATCGCAATCTCTTCACCAAAGCCTCCTCGCAAGGGGTTCGATGGTATACGAAGCCGAGGACTTGGAGTTGCCCGCCTTCAGACCTGACCGCGGACCGTCCGCGACGGCACGATCAGAGCGATCCCAACCGCCGCCGCCAGCGCCAGGGCGGCCCCGAAGCTGAAAGCGACCGCCGGCCCCTGCCGGTCCCAGATCAGACCAAACAGCAGCGAGGCGGGCAGCGCGCCCAGCCCGAGCGCCAGGTTGTACCAGCCGAAGGCGGCGCCGCGCCGGTCCGCCGGCACGAGGTCCGCCACCAGCGCCTTCTCCACCCCCTCCGTCAGGCCGAAGTAGATGCCGTAGACGGCGAACAGCGCCCAGACGTGCCACTCCGCGCCCGCACGTCCGAGGCAGAAGTAGACCGCCGCATACAGCAGCCACCCGGCCACGAGCAGCGGTTTGCGGCCGAGCCGGTCGGACAGCGCCCCGCCGGGGGTGCTCGACAGCGACTTCACCACGTGCAGCATGGCCCAGAGGATCGGCACCGCGGCTTCCTGCACCCCCAGCTGGGAGGCCCGCAGCAGCAGGAAGGCATCGGTCGAGTTCCCCAGGGTGAACAGGAAGAGGACGGCGAGGAAGGACCAGAACCGCCGGTCCAGCGGCGTACGGAGGTCGAGCGTCTCGGCAGGCTGCGTCGTCGCCGAACGCGGCGACTGCGGCGAGCGCGGCGCCTCCCGCACCCCCCAGAGCAGGGCGGCGACGGCCAGGGCTCCCGGGATGATGGTCAGCAGGAAGACGGTCCGCAGCTCCAGCCCACCCCAGCGCAGCAGCGCGAAGGCGATCAGGGGACCGACGACGGCCCCGGCGTGATCGGCGGCGCGGTGGAACCCGAACGCCCGCCCGCGGATCGCCGGGTCGACCGAATCGGCGATCAGCGCGTCCCGGGGCGCGCCGCGGATCCCCTTCCCGATCCGGTCGATGACGCGGATCGCCAGCACCTGGGAGGCCGACTGCGCGAGGCCGATCAACGGCCGGACCGCCGAAGCCAGCGAGTAGCCGGCGACGACCAGGGGCTTGCGCCGGGCGGCGCGGTCCGACCACCAGCCGCTCACCAGCTTGAGCAGCGCAGCGACGGACTCGGCGGCCCCCTCAATGGCCCCCACCCTGGTGGCGCTCGCGCCCAGCACGCCGGCGAGGAACAGGGGGAGCAGCGGGTAGGCCATGTCGCTCGCCACATCGGTCAGGAAGCTGACCGTGGCGAGCGCGAGCACGTTGCGCCCGAGCCTGGCGCGGAAGGAAGAGAGGTCGGGCACCGCGGAATTCTACAGCCTGGAAAAGCGAACGGCCGGCGCAAGCGCCGGCCGTTCTTGATCTCGAAAACCGAGGAGGGTCTAGCCTTTGTCCAGGTTCCGATCGCTGCGCCTGCGCTCAGTCTTCGGCAGCGACTTTTTGGTGTCGCCCTGGTCTTTGAACTGCTTCTTGCCCCGATCGCCCTTGGAGGGCTTCGACTCGTCGGAGGAGGCTTCCTTCTTCGGCTTCGGCGATTTCGGCGCCTTGGGACGGGCTGCCTTCGGGGTCTCCTTCGGAGCCTCCGCCGGAGCCGCCTCGTTGCGCTCGACCAGCTCGAGGACGGCCATCTCGGCGCCGTCGCCCTGGCGCGGTCCGAGCTTGACGATCCTCAGATAGCCGCCCGCCCGCTCGCGGAACCGGGGCGCGATGTCGTCGAACACCTTCTTGACGAGGTCCCGGCTCAGCACCCAACGGAGCACCCAGCGGCGGTCGTGCACGGTGCCGTGCTTGCCGCGGGTGATGACCCGCTCGGCGATCGGGCGCAGCTCCTTGGCCTTGGGAAGGGTGGTGATGATCCGCTCCTTCTCCACCAGCGACTGGAGCTGGTTGCGGAACAGGGCCTCGCGGTGCGAGGAGGTCCGGCCCAGCTTTCTGCCTTTGACAGCGTGGCGCATGGCTTTCAGTCTCCTAGGCCGAAGCCCCGGCCGCGGGCACGTCCATGCCGAGGGAGAGGCCCAGCTTGTCCAGCACCTCCTGCACCTCCTCCAGCGACTTGCGGCCGAAGTTCTTGGTCTCCAACATGTCCTTCTCGCTCCGGCGCACGAGGTCGCGGAGCGTGTGGATGTTGGCGTTCTTGAGCGAGTTGGCCGAACGGACCGACAGGTCGAGCTCGTCGATCCGCTTGGCGAGCAGCGCGTCGAGGCCGGCGAGGTCCTCCCGGCCGAGGTCGTTGCCATCGTGCCGTATGCTCTCCTCGGTCTGGATGAAGATGCCGAGGTGGTCCTTGAGCAGCATGGCCGCCAGGGAGACCGCCTCCTCGGGGCTGACCGTGCCGTTGGTCCAGACCTCGAGGATCAGACGCTCGAAGTCGGTGGTCTGGCCGAGGCGCGCCGCCTCGACCCGGTAGTTGACGCGCCGCACCGGGCTGTGCGCCGAGTCGAGCGGGATCCAGCCGATGCCCATGGACTCGTCGAAGTTGCGGTCCGCCGAGACGTAGCCGCGGCCGCGCTTGATCTGCGCCTGGAGCTTGAAATGACCCTCATCGCCCAGAGTGGCGATGTGGACGTCCGGATCGACGATCTCGATCTGCGGATCCTCGGTCATCTGCCCGGCCGACACCTTGCCCGAGCCCTGGACGTCGATCGACAGCACCTTGGGCTCCTCGGTGTGCAGCCGCATCGGCACCTGCTTCAAGTTGAGGATGATGTCGGTCACGTCCTCGACCACGCCGGGCATGGAGGAGAACTCGTGCAGCACACCCTCGATGTTGATCGCGGTCACCGCCGCGCCCTCGATCGACGAGAGCAGGCAACGCCGCAGGGCGTTGCCGATCGTGGTGGCGAAGCCCCGCTCGAACGGCTGGGCCACGAAGCGGCCGTACGTCGGGGTCAACGTCTCGGTATCGGTCTCGACCCTCTTGGGCCGTTGAAAACCTTTCCAAAGCATAGGGACTCCTTACCTGAGCCTGCCGATCAGCGGCTGTAGAGCTCGACGATCAGCTGTTCCTGGATCGGGAGCTTGATGTCCTCGCGGGTGGGCAGACGAAGCACCCGGCCGCTCGTGTTCTCGGCGTCGAGCTCCAGCCAGTCCGGGACACCCCGCCCGCGCGCGGTCTCCACGCTCGAACGGATGAACGGGTTCTTGCGGCTGGCCTCCCGGACCGAGACCACCTGACCCGCCCGCACCTGATACGAGGGAATCGTGATCCGCTTGCCGTCCACCAGCACATGGCCGTGACGGACGAACTGACGCGCCTGGGCGCGCGACGAGCCGAAACCCAGACTGTAGACGACGTTGTCGAGGCGGCGCTCCAGCATCACCAGCAGGTTCTCGCCGGTGATCCCCTTGCGGCGGTCCGCCTCGGCGAAATAAGTGCGGAACTGGGACTCGAGCACCCCGTAGATGCGCTTGACCTTCTGCTTCTCACGGAGCTGCAGGCCGTAGCCCAGCGTACGCCGGCCGCGGCGCGTGCCGTGCTGCCCCGGGGGGAAGTTGCGGCGTTCGACGGCGCACTTCTCCTTGAAGCAGCGGTCCCCCTTCAAGAAAAGCTTCATCCGTTCGCGCCGGCAAAGCCGGCAGACGGGTCCTGTATATCTTGCCACTGCTGTCTCCTTGGACGTCCTCTCCCCGATGCTACGGGGACTTCAACTCAGGAGGACGGATCCCCGAGGACCCCGGCACGCCCGGGGTCGCGGTCTCGGGTCTCCTCCGGACTGCATCAGACGCGGCGGCGCTTGCGCGGCCGGCAGCCGTTGTGCGGGATGGGCGTCACGTCCTTGATCGACTTGACCTCGATCCCCGCCGCCTGCAGGGCGCGGATCGCGGACTCGCGCCCGGCGCCCGGTCCCTTGACCAGGACGTCCACCGAGCGCAGCCCCACGTCCTTCGCCGCGTTGCCGGCGTTCTGGGACGCGACCTGCGCCGCGAAGGGCGTCCCCTTGCGGGACCCTTTGAAACCGATCCGACCGGCCGACGACCACGACAGGACGTTGCCCTCGGGGTCCGAGATCGAAACGATCGTGTTGTTGAAGGTCGCCTGGATATGCGCCACCCCATGGGGGACGCTGCGCTTGTCCTTCTTCTTGGCGCCCTTCTTGTCCTTCTTGCCTTCCTTGGCCATGTCCGTCCCCCGTTACTTCTTGGTCGCCTTCTTCTTGCCCGCCACGGCGCCGCGGCGCGGACCCTTGCGGGTGCGGGAATTGGTCTGGGTCCTCTGGCCGCGCACCGGCAGGCCCCTGCGGTGACGGATGCCGCGATAGCTGCCGATCTCCATCAGGCGCTTGATGTTCTGGCTGACCTCCTTGCGCAGGTCGCCCTCGACACGGCCCTCGTCCGTGATCACCTTGCGGATGCGCCGGGCCTCGTCCTCGGTCAGATCCCTGACCTTGGTGGTCTCCGGCACCTCGGCCTTGACCAGGATGTCGCGCGACCGCGAACGGCCGATCCCGAAGATGTAGGTGAGACCGATCCAAACCTGCTTGTTTTGAGGCAGGTCAACTCCTGCGATGCGTGCCATAGAAAATCCTATCCCTGACGCTGTTTGTGTTTCGGGTTCTCACAGATCACCCGTACCACGCCCTTGCGGCGGACGACCTTGCACTTCGGGCAGATCCGCTTCACCGACGAACGTACTTTCATGATCGACTTCCTTTCCCCCGCCTGCTTCAAACGCCTACTTCAAGCGATAGACGATGCGGCCCCGGTTCAAGTCGTACGGCGAGAGCTCCACCAGCACCCGGTCGCCCGGCAGGATACGGATGAAATGCTTGCGCATCTTGCCCGAGATGTGCGCCAGGACCTGGTGCTTGTTCTCCAGCTCCACGCGGAACATCGCGTTGGGGAGCGGCTCGACCACCGTCGCTTCGACCTCGATCGCCTCTTCTTTTTTCGACAAACGCCGTTTCCTCTCGTGTCAGTCCCGTCAGGCTCGGCTCGACATGCCGAGGATCCGGGCGCCTCTCTCGGTGACCGCGACCGAATACTCGAAGTGGGCCGACAGCGACCCGTCTTCCGTGCGCGCCGTCCAGCCGTCGGGGTCGACCCGGATGCCGGCGCTGCCGGCGTTGACCATCGGCTCGATCGCCAGGACCAGGCCCGGCTTGAGCTTCGGCCCGCGGCCGGGCTCGCCGAAGTTGGGCACCTGCGGGTCCTCGTGCAGCGAGGTCCCGATGCCGTGCCCCGAAAACTCGCGCACCACCGAAAAGCCGTGGCTCTCCGCGTACCGCTGCACCGCGTACCCGATGTCCGACAGGCGGCCGCCCGGCCGGACCTGCTGGATCGCCAGCTGCAGCGCCTCGCGCGTCACGTCGAGCAGGCGGCGTGCATCCTCCCCGATCTGGCCGACCGCGAAGGTGCGCGCCGCGTCGCCGAAGTAGCCCTTGTACTGGACACCGCAGTCGATCCCGACGATGTCCCCTTCGTGGAACGGGGCGTCGTTCGGGATGCCGTGGACGATGACGTCGTTGACCGAGATGCACAGGGTCGCCGGATACCCGCGGTACTTCAGAAACGCGGGCACGGCGCCGGCGCTGCGGATGATGCGCTCGGCGAGCTGGTCCAGCTCCCGCGGCGTCACGCCCGGAGCGATCCGCTCGTCGATCGCGTCCAGCACTTGGTGGACGATGCGGTTCGCCTCGTCCATCAGATCGATCTCCCCCCGGGTCTTGAGCACCATCATGCCCTCACCCCGAGCGCCGCCAGCATCTGCGGCGTCACCTCTTCGACCGGCCGATTGCCGTCGATCGGGCGCAGGAGTCCCCGTTCTCTATAGTAACCGATCAAAGGCTCGGTTTTTTCCCTATAGACGCGAAGTCGTTCGCGGACCACCTCTTCCTTGTCGTCGGCGCCCCGCTGGCGCAGCACCGCGCGCCGCACCAGCTCCTCCTCCGGCACCTCGACCAGCAGCACCGCGTCGAGCTCGGTCCCGGCGTCGCGCAGGATGCCGGCCAGCGTCTCGGCCTGCGGCAGCGTGCGCGGATAGCCGTCGAGCAGGAAGCCGTCGCGGGCGTCCGGCTTGGCCAGCCGGTCCCGCACCACGTCGGCCATCGTGTCGTCGTCCACCAGCCCGCCCGCGGCCATGATCGCCTGGACGCGCCCGCCGAGCTCCGAGCCTTCGGCCACCGCCTGGCGCAACATGTCGCCGGTCGAGATCGCCGGCACGCCCAGCCGGGCCGCGATGAACTGCGCCTGGGTGCCTTTACCGGCCCCAGGCGGTCCGAGCAGCACCAGCTTCATGGGCGTCGCGGGGGCCGCCCCCGCGCCGGGGGGGGGAACCCCCCGGG